>JAEWLZ010000187.1 GCA_023457295.1 Cyanobacteria bacterium OH_PDB_112 | reverse complement strand
GTATTACCGCAGCTGTTGCCGCAACGGGTTTTGCTCTTTTTGCAAGAGAAAAAATTAAAACAAATGAATTTGGTAAAACTATTAACGAAACATTATCTGAAGTAGGTGAAACGGCTGTTAAGTCAATAAAAGAAGGCATCAAAAAATTAAGTGAAATAGGCACAAAAGATTCTCTTTCAGGAATGTATAATCGCAGATGTTTTGACGCAGGATTAAAGAAAGCTTTTAACCAATCTGTTTCCGACAAAAAAGAAATGCATGCAGCTATCCTTGATATGGACTTTTTTAAAAGTATAAATGAAGTTTTAGGACATGATGTAGGTGATGAGTTTATTAAAAATCTTGGCAAAAATATACGAGAAGTGACTGAAAAACATGGCGTAAAAGGCTATCGTTACGGGGGTGAAGAATTTGCTATACTTTTGCCAGGACATAATGCAGAATCTTCTCAAAAAATTATTCAAGAAATATCAGATAAAATAAAATCGGATAAAGAAATCCAAAAACATAACGAAGAATTTTTAAAAATAGCAAAAAAACAATTTGACGGATTTGTAAAAGAACAGGAAGCATACACTGCTTTTTGGGATAAAGCCAGAACAAACAAAGGCACTCCATCAGAATTAGCAAAAGAAGCTCTTAAATTATTGGGTGAAAATCCAAAAGTAGAAGGGAAAATAAATCAAGAAAAATTAAATAAAGCAGTAGAAGAATTAAAGCAAATATCTGAAGGCAAATCTAACAGTAAAATTATGGAAATAATCAATAAATATAAAAATGATAATGACAGTGCTATTGTAGCGAATGTTTTGAACCAAAAACATAACAAAAGAAAAGAAATTACAGCTCGTGATGAGTGGATGAGACATGTTATTGACAATAAAGGTTTCACCGTAAGCGCAGGTATAAGTAAAAACATTGATGGCGATAATGCTCAAGTATTCTTCAAAAGAGCTGACCAAGCTCTTGAAAAAGCTAAACATAAAGGCAGAAACGCAATAATTGTAGCTTAATTTACCTCACATTATTAAGTGTAATATTTACATTTTTTAACAAACATTGACATGCCAACTGCTAAAATTGTAGTATTCTAAAAGTTGGTTAAAAAAGTTGTTTGTGCGAGGTAAAAGTGTTAAACAGAGTTGGTTTAAATAATGATAATGTAACCTTTAAAAGCCGTTATCCGGTGCAAGGTAAAGCTGACATACTTGGTGAAATTTGCGGATATTTAAAAAATAAAAAAGCAAAAGGTGGATTTGATTTTTTAGATATACGTATTGAACCTGTTAAAAAATCATATGACGGAGGCTCTGTCTTTTTACTTGATAGTAGCGGAAAAGCACAAAAAGTTAATTGTTCGACACATTCTGATTCTATTATTTTATTTCCTGCTAATTTAGATAATACAAAAGACATCACAAAAATAGACGGCTTAATAAATGAGAAACCTATTTTTTATAAGTCAACAGATAATGAACCTATTGATATATTTATCACAGGGCAAGACAAAGAAGCTTTTCTTCAAAGTGGCGGACCTCTAGATAAAATTATGAAAAAAACTTTTGAAAACGATATGGACTATATAACAGGCGATCAACTAGGTTTTTTAATCTTAAAAAGAAATGAAATTCGGGAAAATATTTTAAGAGGAAACCCCGTGACTAATTTGGCGGGCAATATTGTAAAACAGTTTGTTAATTTCGGAAAACCTTTAAAAGAAGTTGTCTTGGATGCAAAAGATGTTTTTGAAAATATCCAAAAAGGGCGCTTTGATATTGAAAAAGGACTTTGTCTAAATGCTTGATATTTTAAGTTTTTTTCCTTAATATTAAACTCTCGTTCAAGATTTTGATAAAGAAAAATGCTTAAAAATATATTAGAAGAAAAAAGATGTTTTAAACTTGTTTGCGGTGCGGGCAATGAAGATATTCAAGAAATAGAAAAACTTGTTGCTCTTTACTCAAAAGCAGGATGTAATTTTTTTGATTTATCCGCGAATGAAGCTGTAATTGATGCGGCAAAACGCGGTTTAGATTTTTCAATTCCAAAAGAAAAACAAAACGAATTTTATTTTTGCGTAAGTGTTGGAATAAATGGCGACCCTCATACAACTAAAGCTAAAATCGATGAAAAAAATTGTATTTTATGCAAAAAATGTATAGATATTTGCCCTCAAAATGCTATTTTTGAGATTGAAAACATTTGTAAAATAAAGGAAATCCGCTGTATTGGCTGCGGTAAATGCAAAAATATTTGCACTAAAGGCGCAATAAGTTTTTATTCAAAAGATAAAAACCTCAAAGAAATATTACCGCCAATTATTAAAAAAGGCATAGATTGCATAGAACTTCACGCGATAGGAGAAGATGAAAATGAAGTTGATACCAAATGGAAAGAACTAAATTCTTTCTATGAGGGGTTTTTAAGCATTTGCATTGACAGGTCAAAATTGGGAAACGAAAAATATTTAGCGAGAATTGAAAGACTTTTAAAATCTCGTATGCCTTACTCTACTATAATTCAAGCAGACGGAGCTCCTATGAGCGGCGGGGTTGATGATTATAAAACAACTTTGCAGGCAATAGCCGCAGCAGAAATAGTTCAAGATGCTAATTTACCTGCTTTTTTGCTAATATCCGGCGGAACAAATTCTAAATCAACAAAATTCGCAAAACAATGCGGCATAAACCCGCATGGAATTACCATAGGCTCTTACGCAAGACAAATTGTCAAAAATTATATAAAAAGGGATGATTTTCTGCAAAATGAACGGATTTTTAATGAAGCTTTAAATGAAGCAAAAAAATTGGTAAAAACTTCTTTAGACTTTTTACTACAATAATTGCTGTAATTTTTATTGTTTCTATTTGTATTATGTATATAAAATAAATTAAAATAATAAAAGATAATCACATGTATAATTGTATTCCAAATTTTATATTATAGAATTTAGAACGCAAAAGAATTGAGCAGGTATATTAGAGTGCGATTCAAGAAAATATTAATTTTTATAGTTATATACTTTTTAGTAACCCCTGCTCCTTCCTATGCTTTATTTGAAAAAAAAGATTATAAAAAGAAATTTTTGGAAAGCGCAATAGAAGCTGAAAAACGACACAATGATAAATCAGCTTTTTATATTTATGAAAGAAGTCTTTTTTATTACAAGGATGATAAAGTTGTTCTCGAAGCTTATGCAAAATTTTGTGAACGAAGAAAATATTATGATAAGGCAATAGATTTAAACAAGAAAATTTATAGCATTACAAAAGATGAATATTATTTGTTTAAAAGTTATACATTAGAGCTTATTAACGGTAATGTTCCCACCAAGCGCTTACAAGAAATAATTTCCGATAAACGTCTTGCGGATTCACATAGAAAAGTTCTTAATAACCAACTTATAAAACAATTTTTTAACAGACAAGATTGGCAAAATGCAAAAATTTTCTGTGACAAAATTACAAGAAGTGATTTAGATAAAGCTTCAGCAAGAGCCTGTGCCATAGCAAGCGAAAAACTTTCTCAAGGAAAAGCTTCTTATAATTATTACTCCAGATATTATGAATTAAACCCCACAGATGTGGATGCTGTAAAAAAACTCCTTGCACAAGCCGAAAAAAATAATGATTATGCAACTCAAGAAAAATTCCTTAAAAGACTCACGGAGCTTAACCCCAAAGATAACGGCATAAAATACAGGCTTGCGGGTTTTTATGAAAAACACAAAAAATATGATAAAGCCGTAAAAATTTACGAAGACTTAATGGCAAGCGGCGATAAAAGTAGCCATGTAACAAAAAGCTATTCTTTTGCTCTAAAAAAATCCAAAGGTGAACCCGAAATAGCCTACGGAAAAAGCACATATGAACCAAAACCTCTTACGCCGTACCAAAAAAAAGAAATGCAACTTTATCAAGCTCTTGATGCGAAAGAATTTAAAAAAGCTGAAAATTATATCAATTCTTTACTAAAAGAAAATCCAAAAGACTCTAAGCTATTAAAATTGCAACTAGATATTACTATGGCTTTGAATGATTTCAAAAAGGCTTTGAGTTATTTTGAAGGATTGTACGGTAATTCTAATCTTACTGTTGAAAATCAAAAACTTTTGGCATTTTTGTATTCTAAAAATGATAATTTGCAAAAATCCCTTGAAATTATAGAAAATTTACTACAAAAAGAACCTGGAGAAAATAAAGAACTACTCAATTTAGCTTTAGATTATTCAATGGCTCAAAAAAATTGGGATAAAGCAGTTGTTTATAATGAAAAATTATTAGCGATGAGTCCTTCAGATGAAAAATTATTAAAAAATCAAGGTAATTTATATGCCATAAAAAAAGATTATCCTAACGCAATAAAATCTTATGAAAATTTATTGGCTAATTTCCCAAAAAATGACTATAAATTTGAGCTTGCGGGATTTTATATGGCAAATAAAGATTTTAAAAAAGCAGAATATTTGTTTGAAGAACTATATAATCAAAATCCAAATAATTCTGAAATCTTAGAAGCTTATCTTGATTCGCTTACAGCGCAAAATAAACTTTGTCAGGCATTATGCATAGTAAAATACAATCACCTTGAATTTACAAAAAAAGGCGCAACTGTCATGGGAGATGCAGCCATGCAAAATAAAGATTACTATGCTGCAAGAAGACACTATGCAAGAGCTTCACATGCTGACAAAAAAGACTCTATGGTTAAAAATAAACTTGCGGGCAGTTATCGCTTGTTAAAAGAACGCGAAAATGCTGCAAGAATCTATCATAATGTGTTATGTAACGAACCCTCCAACAAAGATGCAAAACTGGGTATGGGTTATTTGGATGTGGATCGAAAAAATTATGAGCAAGCGCGACATATTTTTAATGAGATTTTGTTAAAAGATTCTGAATATGTGCCTGCAAAAGTAGGTATAGCTAATTCGTATATTGCTAACGGAGATAATCTACAAGCTTTAAGTACTTTAAGAAGCATCCCTTCCAATGATGAAATAAAACTTATGAAAGCGAAAACTTATTATAAAATGGGAATGCCTTCTGATGCCAAAAAAGTTTTAAGCGGAGTGATAACAAAAGATGCAGAAGATTTAAAATACAAAATAAGAAGAGATGAAGCTATTGCAATAACTCCTAATTATACATATTTTAATCAACAATTAGCTCAAGAATTTAAACTCGATTACAACAAAATGGGTATAAATGTTTCTCAGGGAATTCAAAATAATTTAAATATATTCACTGACTACAATATGTATGTTTATAGCTCAGGGGAATTACAGCAATTTGGGACTAAAGAAAAATTAAACAACACTACTAACGAAGTCCGATTGGGTATAACAGGCAGGCCAGAAGAAAAAAACGAATTTAGAGCAGACATAGGGGCTAAAATTTTCCAATTCAATCAAGGACATATGCTTAATACAGATACATGGGTCAAACATTACTTCAATGACAAATTTAATTTAAAATTAGGTTTTTGGAGAAATAACGTTGAACAATCTTATCTTTCGGCGGTGGGCGTATTTCTAGACAATGCTCTTACCGGGCAGGTAGCGGATAACAGAAGTTATATTGAATATGAATATCGCCTACCCAAACAATTTTATTCTTTCGGGCGTTGCAGCTATGGAGTTATGAAAGGTAAAAACTTACCCAGTAACCCCTATATGGAAGGTATGGCAGGTATAGGAAGATTATTGTACAACAATCCTGATGTGGACGGTATAAATACGGTTAATCTTGATTTTGTTTCATACAATTCGGGATACAGATACAATTTGCTTAATATTTATGATAATGCCGGGATTTTATACGGCGGATATTTCAGCCCTTCATATTTCTCAGCCGATACTTTAAATATAAAAATTGAAGGTAAAAAGAAAAAATTAAAATATGGTTTAAAAAGTTTTGGAGGTGCACAATTTGCAATAAATCCAAACAAACGGACATCTACCTGGGGGATTTCACCATACATATCTTATGACTTTAATGATAACGTAACTGCAAATATCTTCTACAATTATTTCAATTATGCGGATATGCAGCGTAATGTATTTATGTTCAACATCGTTATCAGGGGGTTCAGAAAGCGTGATAAAAGCTAATATATTAGTGATTGGAATTGTAGGTCTTTTAATTATTTTGTTTTTCATCAATGCGCCTTCTTCAGAAGGTCAAGAATTCTGTTTTAACAGCAGTAACGAATTTTATAAAGAATACTATATGTCCAAAGACGGAAGAATAATTGATTGCACAAGAAAGTGTATTACTACATCCGAAGGACAATCTTATATGCTTTTGAGAAGTTGCTTAACTGGTGATAAAAAAACATTTGACTTGGTTTATGAATGGTCAAAAAATAACATCCAAAGAGGTGACGGTTTGTTCAGTTGGCTTTGGGGCGAACATCCTGACGGAGAGTGGAAAACTCTTGACCACAATACAGCCTCGGATGCTGATGTAGATATTGCATTTTCTTTAATTCTTGCATATGAAAAATGGGGGGATATCGTTTATTTAGAAAACGCAAAACGAATAATAAATTCTATTTGGATGAATGAAACCAAAGAAGTGAATGGTTATCTTGTTTTAATGCCTGGTGTAGTACAAACCTGCTGTGATGAAATTGAAATAAACCCATCATATTTTTCTCCTTATGCTTTTAAATTATTCCAAAAATACGACAAAACACATAATTGGAATAGATTGGTGGACTCTTCATATTATTATTTAACTGAAGTATCATCTTTTGCACCATCAAATCTTCCTCCTGATTGGTTTTATATCAAAAACGACAAAATTGTATTTAAAGAAGGAAAAAGCGATTTTTCTTATGACGCAATAAGAGTTTTCCCAAGAGTTTTTTTAGACTATAAAATCACAAAGGATGAAAGAGCTTTGCCTATATTAGAAAAATCAAAATTTTTTATAACAGAATGGAAATCAAAAAACGAAATATATACAAACTACAAACCTACCGGGCAACTTAAAGATGAAGATAAATTTATAGGATCAATAGCTCTCTTAGTGCCTATTATTAACATGTACGATGAAAAAACAGCAGAACAAATTTATAATAAGAAATTAAGACCTTATTTTAAACTGAGAGGTTACTGGGACAGCAAAAAAGACTATTATGGACAAAATTTATTATGGTTTGGCTGTTATTTTTACAAATTTTTTTAAAAATTGATTGAGATAAATCATGAAGAAAAAATCTTTTCCGCTTTCCTTTTTTTTAGTAGTACTATTGCTCCTTATAATGGGGGTTTTGTATCTTTCTTGGCGATGGATTTTTACTTTAAATTTGTTGGAATCACCATTTACAAGTTTTCTTTCATATGCTCTTTTAGGTGGAGAAATAATAACTTTTTTAGTTTTTACAAATTTCAGTTTAATTTTGTTAAAAGCATCTGAGCTTGAAAAAATAACTATCGATAACAAATTCCAAAAAGACTACTGCAAAGATTTTTTTTACAATGATAAATTAACCACTTTTCATAATTTTTGTCCCAGTGTAGATATATTTATCTGTACTATTAATGAAACTGCCGATATGCTTTCTACAACAATATCTGCTTGTAAAAATATAGATTATCCCAACAAAAAAGTTTATGTTTTAGATGATGGGAGACGTCCTGAGATAAAAGAACTTACAGAAATGTTGGAATGTAATTATATAACAAGACAAACAAATAAAGGCTTTAAAGCCGGTAATATAAACAATGCTCTTACCTTAACCAATTCTGACATAGTCGTTATTTTTGATGCTGACCATATACCAGCATCAACTTTTTTGCGTGAAACAGTTTACAATTTTGTGGATGAAAATGTCGCCCTGGTGCAGACCCCTCAACACTTTTGTAATCTTGATGCTTTTCAAAAAAATCTTAAACTTGGTAAGCTTCTCGCTAACGAACAAGAAATGTTTTATAGAGTTATTGAACCCGGATTATATCAATATGGCTCAGTTTTTTGTGGAGGAACAAATATTCTCATAAGAAGAAAACACCTAGCTACTGTGGGAAATTTCCCCGAAACAACCATAACAGAAGATTCTTTATTGGGACTCATATTTCATGCGCATAAATATAAAGTAGTCTATTATAACAGACCCATAGCAATAGGGCTTGCGGCATCAAGTTTTGAAGAATATATAAAACAACGTTGCAGATGGGCAAAAGGCAATATCCAAATTTTAACAAATCCGCAAAACTGGAAATATTATAAAAGCCTTAATCCTGTACAAGCATTTTTCTTTTTATCAGGAGTTTTATATTTTTTCACGCCATTGGCAAGAATAGTTTTTCTTGTTGCTCCGGTTACATTTTTATTTTTTGATATTTCACCTGTTGTAATCCTCTTTTATCAAATTTTTGCTTTTCAAGTTTGCTATTTTTCATTAAAATTTGCTTTTATTTTTACAAATTGTATAAGAATAAAAAATATTATTTTTGCTGATGTTTATGATCTTGTAACTTCTATTTTTACCATAGGAAGTATTTTGCAGGCTTTATTTGTGCCAAAATGGCTCGCAAAATTTAAATTTTCCGTAACCAAAAAGGACACAAATGAAGATAAAACCAATTACAGATATATGGCAACACTTGGTGTTATTTTCGCAATTCTTGTGGCAGCAGAACTTCAAGGGATATACGACCTTTTGTATTCTGAAGTTTATAGTGTTCTTGCAATATGGGCAAATTTATTTTGGAACGGAGTTAATATTGCTGTTATGTTTTTTGCGCTTCAAGTTGTTGATGAAAAACCCGAAAAAAGAACTTATCAACGTATAGAAACGGATGAAGAAACTTTTATAGAAGATGACAGGTATCATAAATGTGAAATTAAAATTGACGACACTTCTCGTTCGGGTATGAAATTTTTTATATCCCCTGAATGCCAGGAAAATATAAACAAAGATTTTAATGTAGACATAGAAGGAGAGCTGAATGAAGCTGAAATTTTAGAATGTAGTTTTGAAAAAGAAAAGTATATTTGCAAACTTCGCTTCAAAAAACCTATAAGCCTTATAGGAATAACTAAAAAGAAAGTAAAAAGACTCGATAAATACGTAAAATTTGCTTACAAAAGACCTGACTTATGGGATGAATATTTTATAAAAAACGAAGAATAATTTTTATTTTAAATATCTTGTTTTTTCAAAACTTTATCAACAGAAGCTCCCATTACACGTTCAAATTCCGCTACTGATTTATTATAATAGTGCAATGCTTTATAATAATCCAGCTGAGAATTTTCATAGCTTACTTCAGCATCTTTAAGTTCCAAAAAATCGCCAAAACCGACTTTATAACGTCCTGATGCCAAATCATAACTTTCTTTTGCTTTTTTTACACCTTCTTTTGCAACAGGTATAGACTTTGAAGCCTCGAGAAGATTATAGTAACTTTTTTGTACTTCAAAATAAACATCTTGTCTGATTTTTTCAGCTTCCGCAAGCTCTTTATCATATAAAGCCCTTGCTTCTTCAACTTGTTTTGCAGTCAAATAAGCATTAGTAACAGGCAATTGCAAATATACACCCATATTCCAGCCACTATCACCATTAAACTGCGCCCCGCCTCTACCATACATAGCGGAACTTTGCAGCTTTGGCATATAACTTTTTTTAGCAAATCTTACACTTTCATCAGCAATTTTGACTTTTTGTTCAGCCATTTTCAATTTGGGTCGATGTTCTTTTGCAATTTCATAGGCTTTTTCAAAATCAATATCATAATTTTTAAAAGTTAATTCATCTTTCAGATTGTAAGGATTAATAAAAGGCTCTCCCATAGCATTATTC
>JAEWLZ010000186.1 GCA_023457295.1 Cyanobacteria bacterium OH_PDB_112 | reverse complement strand
GGGCAAGCCGTGGCATCGGCAAGGGAATCGCCCTTGCCCTCGCGCGGGAAGGGTACGACCTGGCGATTTCCTACGCGACCAAAGCGGCAGAGGCGGAGGCGGTGGCCGCCCATCTGCGGGAAACCTTTGGCGCCCAGTGCTTTCCGCTGCAGGCTTCGCTGGAGCAGCCGGGGGAGGCAACCCGGTTTTTTGAGCAGGCCACGGCATGCCTGGGCGGGGTGGAGCTGCTGGTGAACAACGCCGGGGTTACGGTGTTTGAAAGCCTGCTGGCACTGCGAGAGGAAACGCTGGATCTGCTCATCAATCTGGATTTTCGCACCTGTCTGGTGCTGATGAGCCATGCGGCGCGGTGGATGGTGCAAAACGGCGTGGCGGGCAACATCATCAACATCACCTCCACGCGCGCGCAGCAGGCGTACCGGCAGGATGCGGCCTACGGCGGCGTGAAGGCCGCCATTGAGCGGGCGACGCGCTCGGCGGCGCTCGAGCTGGCGGCGTATGGCATCCGGGTCAACATCATCGCGCCCGGGTCGGTGTGCGTGCGCAGCCCCCGGGAGATTGAGGAAAGCGCGCCGGGTGACTTTCTGGCGCAACACCCCGATTTTTGGGAGCAGCTCGGGCAGAGGGTTCCGCTGGGGCGCGTGGGCACGCCCGCCGATATCGGCGAGGCGGTGGTGTACCTGGCCTCGGAAAAGGCGGCCTACATCACGGGAGCGACGCTTCGCATCGACGGCGGGCTTACCTTGCCCGGGATGCCGGAAACCGAGGAGGATTTCGGGGGCACTTGGCGATAAAGGAGCGGTTCACATGGCAGCCATCACGATTCGGGATGTGCGCGTGATTTTGACGGCACCCGCAGGGATCGACCTGGCGGTGGTCAAGGTGGAAACGAGCGAGCCGGAGCTGTACGGCCTGGGCTGCGCCACGTTCACCCAGCGCGTTAGCGCAGTGGCGACCGTGGTGCGCGAGTACCTCAAGCCCCTGCTGACCGGCAGGCGCATCGATGACATTGAGGATACGTGGCACCTGATGATGCACAGCGCTTACTGGCGCAATGGGCCGGTGCTCAACAACGCCATTTCCGGGGTGGATGAGGCGCTGTGGGATCTGAAGGGCAAGCGCGCAGGGATGCCTGTGTATGACTTGTGGGGTGGACGCTGCCGCAACGCGGCGACGCTTTACACCCATGCCGATGGCGCCACGTCCGAAGCGGTGGAGGAGCAGGTGCGCGCACTGATGGCGCAAGGCTACCGCTACGTGCGCTGCCAGCTGGGCGTGTATGGCGGGCACATGGGCGGCGCAAAGCAACAGCTGGTATCGCCCCGGGGGGCATTGCCCGGCGCGTATTATGATCCCGCGCAGTATACCCGGGCGACGCTGGGGATGCTTGCGCACCTGCGCAGCCGCCTTGGGGATGAGGTGGAGCTGATTCACGATGTGCACGAGCGGCTCGCCCCGGCCGACGCGATCCGCTTTGCGTGCGATGTGGAGCCCATGCGCCTGTTTTTTCTGGAGGATCCGCTGGCGCCGGAGGATTCGGCATGGCTTGCGCACCTGCGCACGCATGCGCACACCCCGATCGCGCTGGGTGAGCTGTTCAACAATCCTGCGGAATGGATGGGATTGGTGGAGGCACGGCTGATTGATTTTATGCGCGTGCACGTGAGCCAGATCGGCGGCGTAACGCCTGCGCGCAAGCTGGCGGCGCTGTGCGAAGCCTACGGCATCCGCACGGCCTGGCATGGCCCGGGTGATCTCTCACCTGTGGGGGCGGCGGCACAGCTGCACCTGGATCTCGCCTGCCACAACTTTGGCATTCAGGAAACGGCCGCGTTCACCGAGGCGGAACGCGAGGTGTTCCCCGGCACGCCCACCATCGAGGACGGGTACATGTACCCCAATGAGCGCACCGGCTTTGGCGTGGACATTGACGAGCGCTGTGCGGCGCGCTATCCCTGCCGCTGGCGGGAACACGCGTGGCTGCAAGCCAGAAGGCCGGACGGAACCGCGGCACGCCCCTGAGGCGCGCTGGGTAAACGCCGACTGGGTCGCCTGCGTCCCTGCAGGGCAAGCGGAGCGGCGGGTTCTCAGACCGTTGACACGCGGCTTGTAAATAGTCTGAGAGCCCGCCAAGTTTGGCGGGCTCTTGTTGGTGGGCACAGCTGCACCGGCGGGAGGTTCGCCCGTAAGCACAGGGCGGCAGCACAAGGCCACAGGCACCCTCTCCCCCGCGGCGCGGGCGCTTTACGCGGCAGGCTCAAACTGGCTGTTATACAGCTCAGCGTAGAAACCATGCTGCAAAAGCAGCTCTTCATGCGTGCCGCTTTCCAGAATGTCCCCATCCTTCAACACGAGGATCAGATCCGCGTTTTTGATGGTGGACAGCCGGTGCGCGATCACAAACGACGTGCGCCCCTGCGTGAGCTTGTCCATCGCGCGCTGCACGATGCGCTCGGTGCGGGTATCCACGCTGCTGGTGGCTTCATCCAAAATCAGCAGCGGCGCGTTTTGGATCATCGCGCGCGCGATGGTAATCAGCTGCTTTTGCCCTTCGGACAGGCTGGTTTGCGCGTTGAGCACGGTGTCATACCCCTTGGGCAGCGTGCGGATGAAGTGATGCAGCCCAACGGTTTTGCTGGCGGCAATCACCTGCTCGTCCGTGACGCCCTGCTTGCCATAGGCGATGTTTTCGCGGATGGTGCCCTCAAACAGCCACGTATCCTGCA
>JAEWLZ010000185.1 GCA_023457295.1 Cyanobacteria bacterium OH_PDB_112 | reverse complement strand
CTCCCGCAGGTAAAAATCCCCCAGCTGCACAGGGTCCAGCCGCTCCATGGCGCTTTGCAGCGTCAGCCCGTGATCCAGGTACCAGCGCAGAGCCAGCACGTGGTCGTCCATCAGCTGGTGCACGTATTTCTCCCGCAAATCAATGCGGGCGCGCACGTTGTGCAGGTAGGGGGTCAGCTGCGTGTGCTGCGCAGGGGTGAACAGCTGCTCCACCCGGTGGTTCCAATGGCGCGTGTTTGGCATAACGGCCTCCTCGCGGCAAGCTTGGCTTGGGCAATTCCTGCGGGCGGGCAGCGCAAAGCCCCCGGGCGGCCGCCGGGCTGTGGGGCTGTGCGGTTGCGGCGCACCCTGCGTGCAAAGTATGGCGCATTGCTGCGCCAAAGTCAAGCGCCAGGCCACATTGTTGCAAATCGCACGCCTGCGCCTCGCCCGTTAAAACTGGATGATCCGCCGCACAAACCGGTATCCGCCCACCAGCGTGCGCCGCCCGGCTGCCCCGGGCAGCACCGTCACCCGCCCCAGCAGGCTGCTGCGCAGCTTGGTGTACAGCGCCTCGTCAAATGTGCGGATGTGCTCCCACATGTGCCGGTTCATCGCAAGGCTCTCCTCGGTTTCGGCGATGAACTGCAGCGCCGAGGTGGTCGCCAGCATGCCGGCGCAATTGTTGAGCATGTAGCCGCACAGGCTTTTGGGCAGCGCCTGCAGCTGCGCCAGCGTGTAGCTGGTAATCATCTGCTCGGCAATCGCGCTCACTTGGTTAAGCCTGCGCAAAATGTTCTGCTCGGCGATGGATTGATCCGCCCGGCCGATGAAGTAGCCATACAGCGGCTCATCCAAATAGTACACCGTTTGCATGTGCGGCAGGGGCTGGTAGATGTAGAGGTTATCCTCATAAAAGGTGTGCAGCGGCATGCGCAGCCCTATGTCCCGCAGGCGCTGCGTGCGGTACACCAGCGCGTGAATCATAAACTGCTTGTGCACCGGAAACCGGCGCACCTCTTCCCAGGTTTGGATGCGCCCGGGCTTCATCGCCACGCGGTAGTTCACCGCGAACACCGCGTCCCGCCCGAGCTGATCGTACACGTAGTTGTGTACAATCAAGTCCGCCTGCTGGCCGTTTTGCGCAAAGCCGCGCAGCACGGAAAGCAGCTTGTCAAGCGCCTGTGGCTCCAGCCGATCGTCCGAGTCCACCACCTTGAAATACGGCGCCAGCGCGTGATCGATCCCCTGATTGATGCCCGCGCCGTGCCCGCCGTTGGGCTGATGGATCACCCGCACCACCCCGGGGTGCTGCGCGGCATAGCCATCGGCAATGGTGCCGGTATCGTCCGTGGAGCCATCGTCCACAATGAGAATGTCCATCTCCTCCCCGCCGGTCAGCAGCGAGTCGATGCAGCGGCTCATGTAGGCCGCCGAGTTAAAGCAGGGCACCGTAACCGTCAGCAGTTTCATGCCTCAGCCCTCCCCTTGCGTTTGCGCCGCACGCCCCAGCGCCTCTGCCAGCGTGAGCGCGCAGCCGACAATCGCGTCCATGTTGTAGTAGCGGTACTCCGCCAATCTCCCCAGCAGGTGCAGGTTTTGGCAGCGCTGCGCCTGCTCGCGGTAGCGCTGGTAGCGCGCGGTGCTTTGCGCGTCCGGGATCGGGTAGTAGGGGATATCCCCCGCCTGGCAGGCGCGCGGATACTCCCGGGCGATGGTGGTCACGCCGGGCAGGTGCTGCCCGGTCAGCTTCTTGAACTCCGTGATGCGGGTGAAGGCCTCGCTCACCGTGTAGTTGACCACGCCCACCGGCTGAAACGCATCCTGTGCAAACGTTTCAAAGGCGAAGTCCAGCGTGCGGTAAGGCAGGCGGCCAAAGGCAAAGCCCATCAGCTCATCCAGCGCGCCGGTGTAAATCACCGGCTCGGCGCAGGGCGCGCCATCCAGCCACAGGGTTTGGCCGCAAAGCTTCAGCCGCTCGCAGGCGTCCGCCTGCAGCGTCACGTGAATGCCGGGATGGTCGAGCATGCGCGCAAACATCGCGGTGTAGCCGTCCGCAGGCATGCCCTGCCACGGATCCTGAAAGTAGCGGTCATCCTCGCTCACCAGCACCGGCACGCGCGCCATCGCCGCGGGGTCCAGCGCGTCGGGCGCGGCGTCCCACTGCTTTTGGGTGTAGTGCACAAACACGTTTTCATACACATATTCCGCCAGCGCCCGCAACAGCGGCTCTTCCCGCGCGCGCAGCGCGAGGATGCTCACGCGCGCCCCCTCGCCAAAGGCCGTGCGCAGCGCCGCTTCCATGCGCGCCGCGGTGTCCGGGTCAAAGGCCATGCGCAGCGAGCGCAGGTTGAAGGGCACCGGCAGCAGCTGCCCGTGCACGTTGGCCAGCACCCGGTGGTGCAGCGGGTGCCACTGCGTAAAGCGGCTGAGGAAGGCCTGCGCCTGCGCGTCCGCGGTGTGGAAAATGTGGGGGCCATAGCGGTGCACTAGCACCCCGGCGGCGTCCGGCTCGTCATAGGCGTTGCCGGCGATGTGCGCGCGGCGCTCCAGCACCTGCACCTGCGCGCCGGTGCCCTCCGCCAACGCGCGGGCGAGGGTGCAGCCCGCGGGCCCCGCCCCGATGATCCAATAGCGCATGGTCGCCTCCTGCCCGCGTGGGCGGAACCGTCAGTGCGCGTCCAGCGCGCGGTGCTTCTGGTAATACTCCACCTGGCGGAACTGCGCAAGCCAGTCCGGGTCGCTGCCATCATCCGGGCTCACGCCCACCAGCGCGCCGTTTTCCAGCCGGTACAGCCGGGATACAAACGGCGTATGCGCCTTGAGCGCGCAAAGCGCCTGCAAGTACGCCGGACCCTTGCCCCACAC
>JAEWLZ010000184.1 GCA_023457295.1 Cyanobacteria bacterium OH_PDB_112 | reverse complement strand
GCAGTTTGGTAGCGCGTTTGGTTCGGGACCAAAAGGTCGCAGGTTCAAATCCTGTCACCTCGACCACAAGAAAGCCTTGTATCACAAAGGATACAAGGCTTTTTCTATGCCAATAATGCACCAATTTACTTCAATTTAGCCTTTAGAGGTTTTCAGGCTTGAGATGCAAGCATCCATCCGCGCGGCGCTGGAACGTTCCGGTTCATTTTAATGATAACACAGGCACATTGCAGGAAGAGAGAAACCGCATGCGCTCAATTGGTGCTACGTCCGTTTGAGTATGTCTTGATGCGGTTAATTGACACGAGAAACTTCCTGTGATACCCTGAAATGGAATGATTTGAGACTCAACCCATCTGCTTCTAGGTTTGAGT
The DNA here is from genome assembly GCA_023457295.1 of Cyanobacteria bacterium OH_PDB_112. Classification (GTDB taxonomy): domain Bacteria; phylum Cyanobacteriota; class Vampirovibrionia; order Gastranaerophilales; family CAJFVJ01; genus JAEWLZ01. The sequence goes on along the minus strand of JAEWLZ010000184.1, from coordinate 2,750 downwards.
TGACATCTCGCATCGGCTCGCTTTCAACATGACATCAAAGATCGAGGCAAACGCGAAACTGAGAATTGAGGTGTGAACATGGCGCTACTTCCGTGCCCAGAATGCGGAAAGCTCATCTCTTCCCACGCAGTCAGCTGCCCTGAGTGCGGCTACCCTATGACAAAGAGTGTTCAGGTGGAGCCACACTGTGAAAGTGATCCTACCCACATCAAAGTAACAGCACGAGAGCAAACTGCGAATCAGATCAAATTGGTACCGCTCGAAAATCCTGAGAAAAGCGTTCCAATTCCCAAAACGAGATACACAATCCCTCCCCTCCTCGTTCTCTGTGGTTTGCTATTGATGCTTGTGCCGTTGAATATGCCGACCATGTCCTCCACCTTTTTGCTTGTGGGTTTTTGTGTGTGTTTTCTGGGGCTGACGATATGGGCGTTTACTTACTCCATTAATCAGGAAAAAGTCCAAAAAGACCTTGTTCGCACCAAACAGGTTGCCCAGCGAAACCTCGAGAAATGGCTTAAGCAAAATGACATTTCCGTGAGCAAGTGGATGATGATGTTTCCAACGCTTGTGATCCTGTCGGAAGAAAGGCAGTGGCTGGTCGTTGATCAGGCCGTTTTGCCTTTCAATTCATTGCTTGGTTGCGAGTTGATGACGGACACCATAACCACAAGCACGAAGGACGGAGCAATCGGCCGAGCTGTGGTTGGCGGCGTAATTGCTGGAGGTGCGGGCGCGATCGTGGGTGCCGCGGCAGCCGGTTCCACGCAGAAGACGACTTTAGATATCAAAGGCGTTTCGATCTATTGCGATATCATCAGCAGGCCGCGCGTAGACATCATGGGCGGGGCGAAGGAATGCCAAGACATCTACGCAACGGTGCTGGCCGTTATTGCACAGCAAAAGCGATAAACGCGCACGGCGCTGTCGCCACCGTTTTGATCGTCCCGCGGCAACCTTGTACCAAGCCACCACCAAAGTTCGGCTCTTGAAACCGCAACGCCGGTAGCGGCGGCAGCTTCAGCGACACACCGACCGGCGCTTGAAACTCACCGCCACAGCATGACCCTCCCCGGGAAGCGCCGTGCGCCTTCCCTTACCTTCCTCCCTCCCCTGACCCGGCGCTCCACACATAATCCCAATAGCAGCCCGCGATTTCGGGGTTGTCGGTATTGGGGCGCTTGCCCACAAGCACAAAGCCGTTGCTTTCATAGTTCCGCCGCGCGGGCAGCAGGCCTTCGTTGGTGGTGACGCGGATTTGGCGTGCACCAGCCGCGCAAATTCTGCGCAGGGCTTCCTGCAACTGCAGCTTGCCGTAGCCTTGACCCTTGTGCGTGGTGCGGATGCAGTTGTGCCCAAGCTCGGCATGATCGGGCAACGGGCGCGGATCCCACACTGCAAAGCCGATGGGCTCGCCGCGCCAAACGGTGATGAAGGAGTACTTTTGGGCGATAACGGGGTTGGTAAACAGAAAATCATCGGCATCGCGCCATTGGGCTTGCCAGCAGCCCGCATAGCGCGGGTCAAACGAGTAGGCATCCTGTAGCAGATCATAGATCAACCCGCGCGGGTATCGGGTGGTATCCGCAAAAATCAGTTCCACGATACGGCCTCCTCTTCCCTGCATGCACACCGGCCGGCGCGCAGGCGCGGCTGGGAGGGTCATAAGCAAACGACAGCACAGTTGGATGAAAGCCGCCGCTGCGTGCCGGGTCGATCCGGCGCGGAAGACAACCCATGATTCGGAAAAGCCGAAGCCCCGCCCCCGTTCACATGCCCTCATCGTACCGCAAGGCGGATGAGCCGTCAAGCGCGCGGCCGCCGGGTGGCTTGTTTGCATTGCGCGCAACCCGGGGCGGCCACAATCGCCAACGATGGCGCCAAAGCCCGCCCGCGTTGAATTTCCGTTTGATCTTTCGGGGCAAATGCGGTATGATCGGAGTAGTCAAAAGAGGGCGTGAACGGCCGAAGCGGCGTCAACCGACCCGCGTATGCACCGCACACGCGCCCGCCAGCATCACTTCGTTTGGGGTGATATCCATGTTCCTGGTGATCAATATCTTGTTGATTGGCTCCCTGCTTCTCTCCATCGCGCTGATGATGCGCACCGGGAGGAGCTTGGGCACCACGGGCATGCCCGCCCTGTTTGCGATCATCGTCTTTTTTTCGGTGTGGGTGGGGGGCAACCTGATCGAGCTCAACGTCTCCGGCTTTCAAGGGAAGCTCTGGGGGAGAAACATCGAGCAGCTCGGCGTGTTTTTCACGCCGCTGAGCAGCCTGTTTTTCAGCATCGATTATACGGCCAACCACAGGTTGAAGCGGTATGCGTGGCTCATCAGCCTGGTTCAGGCCGCGTCCGTACTGCTGCTGTGGACGGATCAAATCCACCACATCATGCGCCGTAGCGTGACGCTGCAGCCGGATGCGCTGCTGGGGCAGACGCTGGTGGTCAGCTCGACCCAAATCGGCTCGCTGCTGGTGGCGTTCAACTTTTGCATCCCGCTGCTGTCCATCGCCATCCTGATTGCCTTCACAAAAAGCGTATCCGCGCACCTGCGAAGGCCGCTGTGGCTGATTATCGCCAGCATGTTTGCGACGTTTGTCCTCGCGCTGATCCAGTCCACCGTGCTCAACGCTCACGGCATTTACATCCCCATACCGGTGTGGAACCTGCCCTGCCTGATTGTGTTTTCGTATGCGGTGCTGCGGGAGGGCTTTGTGGGCGTGACGCCCACCGCCCTGAGCAAGGT
>JAEWLZ010000183.1 GCA_023457295.1 Cyanobacteria bacterium OH_PDB_112 | reverse complement strand
GCTAAGTATAGATCCTAAGCATAAAATAGAATTGAAGACTAAAGAACAAGAAAATAAAAATTTACAAATTGTTTACAAAACAAATGCAGTAATACGTGCATTAGCCGCAAATTTGGGAATAGCTTTTATTAAAATGTTCTGCTGGTTATTTTCTGGAAGTGCCGCTATGCTTTCTGAAGCTATCCACTCCTTGCTGGACAGTTTTAACAGTTTCTGCCTTTTAATCGGACTAAAAAGGGGTGCTCGCCCTGCTGATTCGGCTCATCCTTTCGGATATGGACTGGAAGCTAATATTTGGGCGCTTTTTGCAAGTTTGCTTATGTTAGTTGGTACTTTTGCTTCTATAAATAACGGTCTTGAAAAACTTATTCACGGGCAAAATCAATCTCATGACTTTTTAAATAATTATCACTTTATTGCAATAGCTTTAATAGGAAGTATTTTATTTGAGCTTTGGGCGGTAAGAAGTGCCGTAAAAGCTGTACTACAGGAAATGGAAGTAAAATACAGCAACCCATTTTCGGCTTTTTTCAAATCGGCAAAAATTATAAACAAAGTAAAAAGTCCAACTACAAAATTTGTTTGGTTTGAAGATACTTTCGCACTAGCGGGCGTTACCGTTGCATTTATCGCAATAACTATTTCAAAATTCGGCATGCCCGAAAAGTTAGCATATATTCCTGATGCTATTGCATCAATAATTATCGGTATGATATTGCTTTTTCTTGCATTTTATTTACTCAAAAACAATATAAATTTCTTAACAGGGGCGGCTGCCGGACCTCAAACAGAAAAAATGATAAGAGAAATTGCTAATAACGTTCACGGAGTCGCAAGAATTCATGACCTTAAAACAATGGATTTAGGTACATCTGGACTTCTTATAAATCTTGAAATTGAAGTCAAGCCCGATATTCAGGTAAAAGACGCTGATGATATAGCCGACAGAGTAGAATACCTTATAAAAAGCAAGATTAAAAATATTGCAGATATCACAATTGAAATGATTGCAAATGATATCGAAGATAATTGGGAAGGCAAATTCTCTCAAGTAATAGAAGAAGGCTCAAAACTTGATATTTTAAGCAAAGATGAATCAAAAATTTTAAAAAGATTTTTTGATTTCACAAAAACTGTCGCAGCAGAAATCATGGTACCTAGAACTCAGGTGGTTTTTGCAGAAATCGAAGACAGCGTAGACGAAATAGTTGAAAAAATAATAGAGTCAGGACACACTAGAATTCCTGTTTACAGAGATAATATAGATAATGTTGTCGGAGTAATAAACGCTAAAGATGTTTTAAAAGTTGTAAAAAATAATGGTTATACAAATGAAAACATCGAAAAACTCATTCGTGACATACACATAATTCCTGAAACAAAAGCTATATCAGAACTTTTAAGTGAATTTACCGCAACAAAAAGTCAATTCGCTATAATTATAGATGAACATGGCGGTGTAGCCGGAATTATAACAATTGAGGATATTTTAGAAGTTATTGTCGGCGAAATTTATGACGAATTTGATAAAGTACAGGAAGATGAATACCATAAAATAGATGACAAAACCATAAAATGCGATGCAGGTATGGATATAGAAGATATAAACGAAAAATTCGACTTGGATTTTTCGACAGAAGATTATCAAACTATCGGCGGCTATGTTTTCGGTCTTTTGGGACGTGAGGCGGAAGTTGGCGATACAGTGAGCGACAATAATATAGAATTTATTATAGACGAAGTATCCGGTCATAAGATTGAACGTCTTACTATGATTAAAAAAGACGGCTTTGCCGAAGTTAAAAAAGACTAAAACTTAATCAGTACTGTTTTGCATTGTAACAATCTTTATCAAGACTTTCTTAAAAAGCTGTACAAGCAAGTTGAGAATAAATTATAATTTTTTTAAAAGTTAGAGAGATTAGGAACTTAAAAGTTAATGGATATAGTAATTTCATTTATTACGGTTGGACTTGTGTACTTCGGTATCGGCAATATTTTTCCCGCAATTAAATAAAACGGCTTTAACGATAAAAAGCTTGTTTTTTAAAGATTTTGTTTAGTTAAAAAAAGGGAAAAAACATGGCAACAAAAGAAAAAGAAATAGTAGGCATCGACAGAAAAAAAGCTCTTGAGATGGCTATTGAAAAAATAGAGAAAGACTTCGGAAAAGGGTCTATTATGTGCTTAGGTGAAAAACCTGCCGTAAGTGTTGAAGCTATTTCAACAGGAGCATTGCCTTTGGACATAGCTTTAGGTATAGGCGGAGTTCCAAGAGGGAGAATTATTGAAATTTTTGGACCTGAAAGCTCAGGTAAAAGTACTCTTGCACAGCATATAGTGGCAGAAGCGCAAAAAAGCGGCGGTATCGCGGCTTATATAGACGCTGAACACGCTATGGATCCTGAATATGCAAAAGCATTGGGTGTAGACATTGACAGCTTGCTTATTTCTCAGCCCGACACAGGCGAACAAGCTCTTGAAATAACAGAGGAACTTGTACGCTCCGGAGCTGTTGACATAGTAATTGTCGACTCGGTAGCAGCACTTGTACCAAAAGAAGAAATCGAAGGCGAAATGGGTGACAAACATATGGGACTTCAAGCAAGACTAATGTCACAAGCTCTTCGTAAACTTACAGGTATCGTAAATAAAACAAGAACTACTATCGTATTTATCAACCAACTACGTTCAAAAATCGGTGTAATGTACGGAAGTCCCGAAACAACAACCGGAGGAAACGCTCTTAAATACTATGCGAGCGTACGTCTTGACATAAGAAGAATAGAAACTCTTAAAAAATCTGACGGTGAAGAATACGGAAACAAAGTAAAAGTTAAGGTTGTAAAAAACAAAGTGGCTCCTCCATTCAAAAAAGCCGAATTTGAAATTATATACGGAAAAGGTATTTCAAAAGCAGGCTGCGTACTTGATATGGCGGTGGAATTCGACATAGTTAAAAAATCAGGCACTTGGTTTAGTTATGGAGAGGAAAAAATCGGTCAAGGCAAAGATAAAGCCAGAACTTTCCTTGAAGAAAATCCTCAAATCCTAACAGAAATCGAAACTCTTGTGATTGAAAAAATCAAAGCACCAACAGAAAATTAATAACTAACCAATAAACTTTTTTCGATTTTTCCCCAAAAAAGTATTTTCAAGGGAAAATTGTTTAATTAATTTGAAAATTGTTTATTAATTGTGCTAAAATTAAACTTAAACTAACGGTTTTAATTTGAACCGCGATTTTAATAAATTAAACTTAAATTACAATTAAGAAATGTTATATAGAATAAAAAGGAGTTAGGACAATCGACGCATTAGTTATAACCTTAAGCGTTATTTTAGCTGTATTTGCGGTTCTAAGCGTTTTATTTTTCATAGATGCAAGAGTAAATAAAGCTAAAATTAACGAATTAAAAAAAGATTTTGAAGAACAAGCAAAATTAAAAGAAAAAGAAGCATTAATCGCTGCAAAAGAAAAACTTCAAGACCAGCGTGAAGAACTTGAAAACGAAGCAAGGGAACGCCGCAGCGAAATCACAAAACTTGAAAATAAGCTTATGATGAAAGAAGAAAAACTTGAATCAAAAGAACAAGAACTTGTCGACCGAGATGTTGAACTTCAGCGAAAATCTGATGATTTAGCGGATAAAGAATCTGAATATCACCATTTGATTCAAAAGCAAAAATCGGAACTCGAGCGTGTTGCAAACATGACTCAGGAAGAAGGTAAAGCTGTTTTGATGAGCAAATTGGAAGATGATCTAAAAATGGAAGCCGCGCAAAGAATTCGTCAAAATGAAGAACATATAAAAGAAGTTTCTGAATCAAAAGCGCAAGAAGTTTTAATTACGACAATGCAAAGATGTGTAATGGATCATGTTGTTGAATCAACTGTTTCTGTTGTGAATTTACCGAACGATGAAATGAAAGGACGCATAATTGGTCGTGAAGGACGAAATATACGCGCTCTTGAAACATTCACGGGAGTAGATTTAATTATTGATGACACCCCGGAAGCGGTTGTTTTATCTTGTTTTGATCCGGTTAAGCGTGAAATTGCCCGTATTGCACTTGAAAAACTTGTTGCGGACGGACGTATCCACCCTGTCAGAATCGAAGAAATGGTTGAAAAAGCAAAAAAAGAAGTCGAAGAAAAAATGTATCAAGAAGGTGAAAGTGTTGCGCTGGAATTAGGCGTAATGAATCTTCATCCTGATATTATAAAAACTTTAGGACGTCTGTATTTCAGAACAAGTTATGGACAAAATGTTCTTAAGCATTCACTGGAAGTGGGACATTTAGCGGGCATGCTTGCAACTGAAATCGGAATTGACCCTAAACTGGCAAAACGCGCCGGGCTTTTACACGATATAGGAAAAGCTCTTGACCAAACACAAGAAGGTACTCATATCCAACTTGGAGTCGATTTTGCTCGTAAATACGGAGAAAGCGAAGTTATTCTAAACGCCATAGAAGCTCACCACGATGATGTGGCGGCAAACAGCCTCGAAGCTGTTTTAATAAAAATAGCCGACGCAATGAGTGCGGGACGCCCCGGGGCTAGACGAGATACCCTTGAAGTTTATATCAAACGTATCCAAAAACTTGAAGAAATAGCTACAAGTTTTGAAGGAATCAAAAGATCATTTGCCGTTCAGGCGGGTCGTGAAGTCCGAGTTATTGTTGAGCCTACTGTTTTTGACGATATGAAAGCGGCACAGCTTGCCCGAGATATTGCAAAACGTATCGAAACAGAACTCGATTATCCGGGACAAATAAGAGTTACGGTAGTAAGAGAAGTAAGAACAACAGAAATAGCAAGCTAAATGTCTATCATCAATATATTATTTTTGGGAGATATCGTCGGAAGACCTGGACGCAAAGCCGTCTTTAATTTCCTCGAAAAAATAAACAACAACTTTAACGAAATTAAAAATCAGGGTTTAATGGAAATTAAGCCCGATTTTGTAGTCGCAAATGTTGAAAATGCTTCTCATGGCTTTGGGCTTACACGCAAAAACCATAATGAACTGTCCGAAAACGGAATAGATTTATTAACATCTGGCAATCATATTTGGGACAAAAAAGAAGTTTTTGAATATATTGATGAAAGTGAAAAACTTATCCGACCTCTTAATTATCCGGAAACCGTTCCCGGCAAAGGATATAAAATTATCGAAAAAAATGGTATAAAACTTGCAGTAATAAACTTATTGGGAAAAGTTTTTATGCCTGATATTAATAATCCTTGGGATGCTTTAGAAAAAATTGTTCCGACAATTAAAGAACAAGCTGACATAATTTTGGTGGATTTTCATGCGGAAGCCACCGCTGAAAAAATAGCTTTCGGATACTTTGCGGACAGTTTAGGCATAAATGCTTGTTTGGGAACACATACTCATGTCCAAACGGCGGATGAAAAAATTTTGGAAAACGGCTGTGCATATATCACTGATGCAGGATTTTGCGGAGCATCAAACGGCGTTATAGGGATGGAATTTGAAAATTCTTACCGCCGATTCAGGACATATTTACCTGACAGATTTGATGTAGCAGATTTGGATGATGCAGAAGTAAACGGAGTGGTCATTTCTATTGATGCGCAGACACACTCAGCTGTTTCGATTAAAAGAATTAAGTATTTAGTTAATTTAAAGGAAAAAGAGAAGATGGAAGGATGAAGCAGTGAAAATTGATTTGCATATTCATACCACATACTCTGATGGGGTTTTATCTCCTGAAGAGTTGGTGGATAGTGCTATTGAAGTAGGTTTAACTACCATATCTATCACAGATCATGACAATGTTCTTGGGTATTATGCGGCTAAAAAACATATTGAAGACAGCCAAAAGCAACTAGAAATTATCCCGGGAATTGAAATTAATACTTTTTATAAAAAGCAGGAAATTCATGTTTTGGGATATTTTATGGATTTAGACAATCCTGACTTTCAAGCTATGATAGAAAAACAGCGCAAAGCTCGTAAAACACAAGCTCAAGAAATAGCAAAACGACTTCAAAAAATCGGAATAAATGTTACTTATGAAGACATAAAAAAATGTGTTATTCAAAAAGGAAGCATAGGTCGTCCTCATATTGCAAAATCAATTATGCAAAAAGGCACAGTATCAAGCGTTACAGAGGCTTATTCAAAATATATTAATGACTCGTCAAAAGTCTATGTTCAAAGAAAAACGGTAACGCCTCATGAAGCTGTCGAAACTATTTATGATGCCGGTGGAATCCCAGTAATTGCACACCCTTGTGATATTGAAAACGCACAAGAACTCATAGAAGAACTAATAAGTTACGGGCTTCGGGGAATTGAGGCGTATCACCGAAAACATACTCCTGCTATGATTGAATATTTTTGTTCCCTTGCCGAAAAATATGACCTCATAGTTACAGGCGGTTCTGATTTCCATGCCCCTTCTTTATACACGGGACAAATGGTTTTAGGCAAAAATTTTGTTCCGCCAAAGATTTTTGAAGAATTGGAAGCCGAAAAAAAACGTATAGCAATTGCTAGAAGTTAAATGTAAATTTTTTTAAAGAAAAACTCTTCTAACTGTCAAAAAACAATCTTGACGAGTTATTAACCTGCCATAAAGTAAGTTTGAGTCAGAAAATTAAGACTCCCACATAAGGAAAAAATTATGATTACGAAAATTCAAAATTCTCAAAATAACAATTCCACATCTTTTGGCTTAAATTTGGGGAAATGCCCCCAAAGACTTTGGGATGAGGCAAAAGCAAAAAATTTGGTCAGCAAAAAACAAATTCACAAGTTTGAAAGAATGCTTACTGATAAATCAACAAGTCACCTGACAATGGAAGTTTTGGTAAATAAAGAAAATAACCATCATTATTTGGTAATGCAAACGTCAAAAGAAGATGCTTTTCGAAAAAATCATGTACTTCATACAGCAGAACCCCAACAAACAATTCTTTTTCCGCTTATGTTTAATCATGAAGAAAATGTAGCTCCGTTTATTTTTCATGTTCCTATGAATTTTAATGCTAAAACCGCAAAAGAAATGATTGACCCCTGCTTAAAAAATCCGGAAGAAATTAAACAAATCCAAATGAATGAAATTCAGAAAGTATTAATCGGATTTACTCAAAAGAAAGTAAATCGTATTGATAAAAATATCTTACAAGATAAAAAATCAAAAGCGAATTTTCAAAAAATTGAAAAAATGATAAATTATGCCAACGAAAAAACTAATAATTGCATTAAGATTGCGGAAGAAACAGCAAATCTTCTAAAACAAAGTTTCCTTGCAACAGGCGCAAACAAAAATAATGTTGAAAAAATGAGAGCTCTTGTAACAAATCCATCTTTAGCGGATTTGAAAATTTTCACCAAAGAAATAAAACACGATTCTAAACAACAAAAACCTTTAAAAAAGGTAGTTGTAGCATCTCAAAGTAAGCAAAAAATATTGTTTACTTTCGAGGAAAAACCTATGTCCTTTATGGACCAAATTAAAAGTATGTTTTCTCCGGAAAAATACTTTGCTGATGCTTTTTTACGCAGTTTAACCCCCAAAAAACTCAAAGCAATAGAACAGCCTAAGTAATGATTACAAAAATTCAGAACACACCTCAAAGAAATAATTTCGGGATGAAGGCAGGGATGCAACTTAAAAGGACGCTTATAAAAGCTTACCTACAAGAAGAAACATCGCCGGAATTCGCAAAAATTAACCCTCAAGACACTGTAAGGGTCAAAAGCAAACAACTTTTAGCAAGGTGGGCAAAAAAAGCACATACAGAGAATTTGATTATTGATTTTGAACCTTATTCTTTTGTTTTAGGTCAAAAAATATTCATCATTACAGAAAATAAAAAATATACCCGCTTAGCAACAATGTCTGATGACGGTTCAAGAACTGTGACTAACCTAAAATCATTTCCGAGTCGAAAATTGCAGTTTCTTCCTCAAGCTTTTGAAGAAGGGCAGGATTTTCTTGCAGCAAAATATCTTTTGGACTTTAATTTAAAAGATTTTTCCAAGATATTAACCGAAAGAAAAGGGATACTGAAAATTTTCAACAATATTAAATGTAAAAAGCCTGTATATTTTTAAGCAAAAATGATTTCTCCACTCACTGCCAAACTTAATAAAACCTGACAAATAAAAGAGTTAAAGCCTTCATTTTTAACATTCAACAGTGGGTTTTAAAGATTTTTAAAGATTTATCTGCACTTAAAAATTTTCCGCATGAAATTTTTTCTGCTAAAATATTGTCATAGAAAAAATTTTTAAAGGGATGATATGAGTAAAAATTTCGCAAAAAGAGAAGACTACACATTTTTTTCTACCTTTTTTCAAAGAATGGTAGTAATTTTTCTTTTTATGCCTTTTTATAAAATAATGTACAAAATGAAAGTCGAAGGGCGTGAAAATGTCCCAAAAGATAGTTCCGTTTTGATTGCGGCGAATCATTTATCGCTTTTAGACCCTCCTGCTCTTACCGTTGCAATAGACAAAGTAATTGCATATATGGCAAAAAAAGAGCTTTTTGAAATCCCGGGGCTAAGCCGTCTTATTTGGTGGCTTGGAGCTTTTGCGGTAAATCGGGAAAAACTCGAAGTGTCTACTATCAAAACAG
>JAEWLZ010000182.1 GCA_023457295.1 Cyanobacteria bacterium OH_PDB_112 | reverse complement strand
GTTTACTTCGGCAAATAACATCGTGATTATAGACTTTCGGCATATATGTGCCATCAAAATCAGTATCCAAAGTAGTTTTACCTGCTCCGAAAGTAATATTATTTTTATAATTATAGTAATGCAAGTTTATTCTCAAATCGTACCTATTCCACCTTAATTTTCTGAGCTTCTACTAAGACCATCTTATTTTTTGCAGGGTTAAAGTCTTCTGGAAATTCTGTATTAATATCGTATTTAGCATTTTCAAAATTAGTGTCTTTTAATATTGCACCATTTAATTTTGCTCCGCATAAATCAGTTTTCTGCATATTCGTTTCTGTTAAGTCTATATTATACATTTTTGCGTCTTTAAAGGAGGCTTCTTCACAATTCGATTTCTGAAATTTAGCATTTTTCAAGTATGCTTTGTCAAAAATACAATTTTGCATTTCAACTCCTTCTAAGTAACAATTTGAAAGATCTGATTTTTTAAAGTTGGTATTTTTAAGGTTTGTAACACCTGATTTGGAAAATTCAATTTCTCTAAAAGATGTTCCCGACAAATTCATATCAGAAAAGTTAGTTCCTGCTCCTGCATACTTCATTTTACTTATTAAAGGGTCAAAATCATGAGGAAAAATTGTATCCGTTGAATATATTGCGTCTTGTAATGCACTTTCTTGCAATTTACTTAAATCAGTATCTCTTAAATCACATCTAATAAAATTGGCTTTTTTAAGGTTAGTTCTATTGCCTTCAAAAATAGCTCCTAAAAGCCTACTTCCTTGAAAATTAGCTCGTTCCAAATCTGTATTTTTAAAATTGGAATTACTCAAAATACAATCTCTAAATACAACTTTCTCGCAATCTGCATTTTGGAAATCACAAGATTTCATATGTAACTGGACAAAAGTCGTTTGTTTTAGATGAGAGTTTTTAAAGTTTATGTTTGAGTAATCATCAAAATCAAGATTATCTTTTGTTTTGATATAAGTATTACTTAAGTAGCTTTTTTCTAAATTTGCATTGGCTTCAAGTTTTCGCATCCACACAGATGGGTTAAAATCTGCAGGGAATTTTGTAGTTGCATCATATATAGAATTTAAAAGGACTTTCCCTGTAAGTCCTTGAGAATCAGACAAATCTGCGCCTATAATATTAGCTTGCATTAGATTTGCATTTTCAAAATTGCAATTTTTCATAATTGTATTTTGAAGATTAACTTTTTCCATATCTGCTTCAGAAAAATCTGAGTTTGAAAAATCAGAACGGCTTAATTTTGCTTCTTTGCAATATGCCAATTTAAAATTAGAACCTTGCATTTCACTTTCATGTATTTTTGTTTTATATAGAGAAGACTCTTGCATATTAGCTTTTGGCATTTTGGCACCTTTAAGATACATTCCATCTAAAATAGCTCCCCTTAAATCTGGCATATTGCATTCCAATTTAAAGATAGCATTATCTTCGACTCCCAAATCTGTAAAAAACCATTTTGGGACTAAGTTCAAGAGGGATTAGTCTTTTTTCTGCTTGAGAAAATATATAATAATTAGTTTTTAACCCACAAAAAGAAGGGTTTTTTATAAAATAACTTTTTAATAATGCTGGATTAGGATATGCATTGCTGTAGTTTTTTGAAAAGGATTTAGAATATTTTATATCTTCTTTATTGGTATAGCTACTATTATTAATATTTAATCTCGAGATTTTATTAATCATAAAAATACATTCCTTATGATTTTTCAGTAAATTTAACTGGTTCAAAAAGTGTAAATTTAAAAAGTTGTTATTTTTGTATTTAATTGTTGCAAAATGTTACAATTAAATACAAGGGAAGAAAAATGAAAAAATTATTATATATTAATTTTATAAATTTTTATTAAGATTTTATCTCAAATTTCCTGATACTTCATCTCAAATCAAGTGATAATTTACAATTATTTTGAACTCTACCGAGTATTCTTTTACTTTTCTTTTTCCCATAATTTTACACCTTCCTTCTAGGCCTGTTTTAATTAAAACAAAACTCTTTTTTCGTGTCTAGATTTATGGGATTAGTATAAATAGGTGTAGTACAAAGAAAAAGTATTCAAGAACAATAAGTTAAAGATGTTGAATTTCGAGGAATGGAAAAGCTTTGCCATGAATTATGCAGACAAAATAGACCCTTCTTTTAAGGATGAAGAAAAAATCGTGGATGATTATAAGCCCTATAATTAGTATTGATTTTAAGTGTCGGATTTTGTGGAATTTGTAATTTTTTGCAAAAAAAATATAACTTTTATTTTAAAATTCTTCTCAAGCATATTGCAGAACAGGGACAAAGACCTGAAAATTCATTTGTGGATTTGATGCTCTCAGGAACATTTTCCCGAGAGATTACTTCAAATCCCATCTTTTCAAAAAAAACTTTGGCGGTACAAGTCAATAAATAAAGTTCCGATATTCCGATATCTTTTGAATAATTGAGAAGTTTTTGGCAAATTTTTTTACCGTATCCTTTGTTCCTGAACTTTTCATTCACAGCCATAGAACGCAAAAGACCTGTATTAGCAAATATTTCCAAGCCTATAACTCCAACGAAATCCGAGTTTTCATAAGTCAAAAATAGTTCCACTTTACTGGTTTCCAAATCTTCATAGGGAAGCTCATTACTTTTAAGAACGTTTTTGATGAAATCCAAGTCAAATATTTCTGCTTTTTGAAAGGATAATTCTTGCATTTAATCTCCTTTAAAAAACTTCTCTCTAAACCATAAGGATAAGCCACGTCTGAACTGATGTCAAATAGCAACAACTAACTCAAAGTTATTTTCTCCTGAGAAGAAAATACGCCAACCTGGGTTAATTATTAATACTCTCCATCCCGCAGCAATTTCGGTTGCTCATTCCATCAGGGTTTTGCTTGCATCTTGCTATGCAGGTCTGACATTTTTCCTGCAAGTCTCCGTGTTCTGAGTAATATTTAAAACTCTTAATCCATTTTGGTTCTTTGCAAGAGCAGGTCTGCATAAAAGTCAAAAATCTCACAAATTTCTCCAAAACTTCTTCTGAAACGCCATATTCAATATTGTTTGCGTTTTTATCCACGATTTCTTTATCCACCAAAAGAACATTTTCCAGAAAATTACAAATAATAGCATGCCTTTTATTTAATTCATCAGTGATTGTTTCACCTTTATCAGTCAAAGTGATAATTCCATAAGGCTGATAGTTTATAAAACCTCTATCCGCTAAGCTTTTTAAGGCTTCTGAAACCGATGATGCCCCTATTTTTAAAGCCTTTGAAATATCTTTTACCCGAGCGGCTTTGTTTTTTTGGACTATCTCAAAGATAGCCTTCAAATAGTTTTCCTGTGTGGATGTAAGCTCTTTTTTAAGTTTCATAAATTTTTTTCCCTTTTAGCCTGTTGACTAGTTGATTTTTTTATAGGTTAATATATAATAATTTACGGTGGCCCGAAAATTGTTTCGGCAACCAAAAAATTTAAGGACTAATGTAATTATGATTAATTTTATCACAAATAACAATTGCAAAATGTGCTGCTGTATTATGCGAATGCGATTAGCAGGTTATTTTTGCTGTTATTGAACAGTAGATAAAATGATTTTTCAATCAAAAGACCCGCTAATCGCAAAAAAGATTAAGCGGGTTTTAATTTGCAGACTTTGTCAGAAAGGCAGATGAATCAAGATGATTGGAGCAATTCAGAATAATTATTACATAGACTTTGGTAAAAAGAAAAAAGAGGCGCAAAATTTCAAAGGAGGCTTTACAGATTTGGTTACAGCGGGAATCAAACGAATTGAAACAGGTGGCGTTCTGGTGGATTTCCTTTTCGTGGATATGATAGGAATGGTTATCCCCAGGACATATCAGGCTTTCACGCGTAACAGAGAAGAACTTGACGGTCAATTGAACGTCAAAAACGGAGTGGAAGAACTTATTCGTGAAATGTTTTCAGGTCCTTGCATGTTTGCTATTCCAATGATTTTTGGGCTTGTTTCCAAAAAAATCTTTGGACGGGCATCTCAAATTCAGTTTAAGGCTTTGGACTCTTTGACGGATTCTTTTGGGAGAGTCTTGAATGAGAAAAATACTTTAGGTGTCAAAACGAATCTAAAAAAAGAGTTCTACAAAAATATCTTTAATGAAGCTTTTGAAAAACACCGAAAAATTCATCTTGAAAAGTCGATAAATCTTGATGAAAAAGTGGAAAAACTATCAAATATCGCTCTCAATATAGAAAAAGGCGAAAAAGTGAAAGAAAATACCACAGAAATCAGCAAAATTGTCTCTGATATTAATAAAGCCCACGGCATACATCTTGAAAATTCACAAAATTTGACATTAAAAGACGGACTAATCAAAGAAGCCGGAGCTTTGACGGGTGACTTAGTTAATTATTCAAAAGATATTGTTGAAAAAATATCAAAATACACAGACGAAGATAAATCCTCGTATCTTGCAAAACTTCATACCTCAAAAATAAGAGGCAGAAGAATCAATACCGCTTTGACAATTTTGGCAACGAGTGCATTTTTGTATTCAATTCCGATTATGTATCAGCGAAATAAACAATTCCCCGGACTTAACGGATTGATAAAAGATGATAAAAATAAAGACAAAAAATCACCCACACAAAAAGAAAATGTATCTTTTGGTCAAAATTCGACATCAACAGACAGATATTTTGATTTCAACGGACATAGCGCATCATATCCTGTTTTGGCTTTTTACACTCTCGGGTTGATGCTCGGGTGCAGGTGGTTTCAGGCAAGAAATGAAGACGAAAAACGCGAAGTCGCAACAAGAGACTTCAGCGGTCTTGTCACTATTGTCTTTGCAGTTCCAATTTTACGAAACATCACCTCAACTTTAATGAGAAAATCAAGCGGAGTAGCTATTTCAAGGATGCTGAAATCTGTCAAAAACCATTTTAATCCAACCAATAAGCCTTTTTCTTTTGAGAACATAAAGGATGTTTACTCGGGTGTAAGCCAATACAGAAACGGCATAGCGGATTTTGCGCAAAATATCGATAACCTTGGCGGAGATTTGAGAAAGACATTCAACTTCTTGAGTGACGATTCTAAAAAAGCCCTAAATGCGATAGCCGAAAAATTATCCCACCAAAATACAGCCGTCAAATCAGGTAACGGAGTTTTGCAAAGACAGTTCAAGGCAGGAAAATCAGAGATAAGATTGCCTGAAACGAATAAGGAAATTATAGAAATCCTTAAAAAAGCTCAGTCCGATAATGACTTAAAACATCATATCGAAACCATTACAAAAGAATTGGACAATCCCAAAAATTCTCTTGTGAAATTCGCAGAAGCCCAAAAAAGTATTCCCGAAGCGATAAGTATTATCGGTATATCAGCTTTTTTGGGGTGGTTTTTGCCATGGTTCAACATAAATTACACCAAAAAATTGTACAAAAACAAAAACGCTAAAACAGAACAAGTGCAACTTGAGATAAGGAAATAAAAATGATAATCAATGCAATAAAACAAAACAGATTTTATAGTCAATATAACCAAAAAGTTAAATCAAGTCATGGTAATTCTCCTTTTAACGGAATTGTGCTGAATTTTAGAACTCCTTTAACTGAGGATGTTGCAACTTTCGGCGCAATTCCTCCTTCTTTGGAAAAACCAAAGCTAAAAAAAACTACTGTTACAGCTTTGCGGGGAACTCTGGGCAATTTTTCGACAGAAATCGTAAAAAAAATCAGACCTTACCAACCTGTTATAAAAGATGTCGGACTCAAAAAAATTGTTGAAGCGTTCAAAGAGGCTTTAAACCCCAAAAGCGATATTTTTAAAGAGTCGGTGGAGGATTTGAAATTTATTCTCGAAAAAGACCCTGCCCTGAAGGAAAAAGATGAAAAAGAGGCGGTGATTTACAAATCGCTTGTAATAACTTTCGCCCACAGGGTTGCGCATGATTTTTATAAAAAAGGTGAAACAACCATAGCAAGGTCAATCTCCGAGGCTGCAAAAGAAGTAACCGGAGCAGAAATCCACCCCGGAGCGACAATAGGAAGCCAAATATTTATCGACCATCCCACTGGACTTGTCGTCGGTGAAGTTACAAAAATCGGCGACAGGTTCCACGGGCACGGAAATGTACTTTTAGGTTCTGATGGAATTAATAAAGGAAAAGATAGACACCCTATTATCGGCAACGATGTCACCATTTGGCCCAAAGCAAATATTCACGGTGGTAAAACTATCGGCGACTACAGTGTTATTGGCTGTAATGCAGTCGTTACGGAAAATGTTCCTGCAAATTCCACAGTTGTTGGGACAAATCTACTGGTTAAATTAGACGGCAGAAATACCAAAATTAATCTGAAAGATTATTGGGCAAATTTGAGCGGAGATATCACAGAAACATTAAGTTTGGCGCATAGATAAAGAAAGGATTTTATAATGAAAAAATACTATGAAAATATTTTGGAAACCATCGGAAATACACCTTTAATAAAGCTTTCAAAGCTGACAGAAGGGTTGAACTTCAATCTTTTTGCAAAAGTAGAGTATTTCAATCCGGGCGGAAGTTCCAAGGATAGAATAGCTTTTGCAATGATAGAAGAAGCTGAAAGACTCGGACTTTTAAAACCCGGCGGGACAATTATAGAAGCCACAGCAGGCAATACCGGTGCGGGTCTTGCACTTGTGGCAGCAAGCAAGGGGTATCGATGCATTTTTGTTCTGCCCGACAAGATGAGCGAGGATAAGGTAAATCTTTTAAAAGCGTATGGTGCTGAATTAGTCATTACGCCCACATCTGTGGCTCCGGATTCTCCCGAAAGCTACAACGGAGTCGCAGACAGACTTGCCAGGGAAATCCCTGATTCTTTCCGTCCTTCCCAGTTTACCAATTTGAAAAATCCCGAAGCACATTATCATAGTACAGGTCCCGAGATTTGGGACGCGTTGGACGGAAAGATTGATATTTTTGTAGCCGGAATAGGTACAGGCGGAACAATTTCAGGTACGGGAAAATACCTGAAAGAGAAAAACCCCGATATTAAAATCATAGGGGCTGACCCTGAAGGGTCGATTTTGTCCGGGGATTCGCCAAAATCATATAAGGTCGAAGGAATAGGAGAAGATTTCATTCCGATTACTTTTAATAGACAAGTAGTCGATGAATTTGTGCGGGTAAGTGATACAGAGTCTTTTTCCATAACAAGAAGACTGGCAAGGGAAGAGGGGATTCTAGTCGGAGGTTCTGCCGGTACGGCGGTTGCAGCTGCCCTGAAATACGGGGAAAGGCTTCCTGAGGGAAGCAATGTCGTGGTGCTGTTGCCTGATACCGGTAGAAATTATCTGACAAAGATTTTTTCCGATGATTGGATGTTTGAGAACGGCTTTTTAAATCAAGCCCCTGAAAAAGTGACTGTCGGCGAAATTTTAAAAGCAAAAGAGCGACACACTTCTCTCATCTCTGTCAATGCCGACGATTACGCCGTAAGTGCAGCAAATATTATGCGTGAAAACGCGATTTCACAACTACCTGTGCTTAATGGTCGAAAAGTTATCGGTGGGTTGAATGAAGTTACGCTTATGAAACTTCTTTATGACGGTGTAAACCTTGAAGACAGTAAAGTCTCCGATGTAATGGGTGATGCGCTCCCGCAGCTTGATGAATCGGTAAATATTTCAGAGCTGTACAGACTTCTTATGGCAGGACATGGCGGGGTTATAGTGACCAGAAACGATGAAGCGCAAGGATTTTTGGCGAGGATAGACCTTGTGAATTTTTGGTCGAAGAGAATAGATGCAAGGAGCGTATTAGTATAATGGGACAAATTACGAATT
>JAEWLZ010000181.1 GCA_023457295.1 Cyanobacteria bacterium OH_PDB_112 | reverse complement strand
GTTAAGGATAGTTTCCATCATACCTGGCATTGAAAGTCTTGCACCAGAACGTACAGATACTAACAATGGGTTTGAAGCATCACCAAATTTTTTACCTGTTTGGCTTTCAACATCAGCCAAAGCAGTTTTTACATCATCCATTAATCCTTCAGGCATTTTGTTACCGCCATTGATGTATTCCATACAAGTTTCGGTTGTGATTGTAAGACCCGGAGGTACAGGCAATCCTGCATTTGTCATTTCAGCAAGGTTTGCACCTTTACCACCGAGAAGATTGCGCATAGAAGCATCGCCTTCTCTAAATAACCATACTCTTTTTTGTGACATATTCAGTCTCCTTTTAAAATTAAACTAGTCATTAAAAAAATAAATGTAATAACTTTGTTAAAATTATAAATGAAACAAAAATAAAAGAAAAATACTGATTTTTTCGAAAAAATTTTATTGTTGTCGCCCAAAAGGGGCTAAAAACAGTTATATTAAGGCATTTCAAGAAAAAATAACGTGTTTAAATTACACGTTATTTTTTTTATAAATATTTGGATAATCTTAATATTCTGAAACAACTATGGATAAATCGTTTCTGCCGCAAACTTGTCCTAGTCCCGGAGATAATACAAAAGGATATTTTTTTATAGGATTAACTTTATTTTTGACATAATTTACCGTTCCCAATGTTACATCACTTGAATGAGAAATTATTTTAGGTTCTCGAGAATCTGTTTCGACAGAGCAAGTAACTCTATTGCCGGATTCTTCGAGCAGTTTTATAACTCTTTGTGCTTTAGTTGAATATTCGGGATTATAAGCTATACCTATTTCAAGCCCTTGCGTTCTATAATTTTCTTCAATACGGTAGATAAATTTATCTATAATAGATTGCACTTGAGCTGGATCTAAAATCCAGTAACTTATACTGCCTTTTTGTGATGGAGTCCCTGGCAAAGTTGTTATTTGCATTTGGCTCATATTTACACCCTGCAAATATGCTGCTGTCTCTGACAATTCATACATATTCATATCAGTTAAGACGTTATTTTGGACGACTCTTATAATTTCAGGAATTTTCGGGATAATAGCCGGATCATGAAATTTTTTGATAAGCCCTGTTATAAAAGCTTGCTGACGTTCAATTCTTCCTATATCACCCAAAGCATCATGTCGAAAGCGTAAAAATTCTTCTGCTGTATCTGCATCAAGAGTTTGCTCACCTTTTTTTAGATTTATATGAAGATGCGCTGTATTATCGTTATAATGCATGTTTTTAGGTACATAAACATCAACACCGCCTACTGCGGATACAATTTCTTTTAAAACATTGTAATTTACAGCTATGTAATGGTCAATTTTTATACCAAAAGTGTCTTCTATCGTGCTTACGGTAAGTTGGGGACCTCCGAATGCAAAAGCGTGATTTATTTTATCTATGTCATTAGAATTTGCAATATAAACCTTACTATCTCTTGGTATAGATATCGCATTTACCGTATTGGTTTTGGTATCGATATTAAATAAAATAAGCGTGTCACTTCTTCCGTTTTGGCGGGTATGTTCTTTTGACAGATTATTATCTATATCCCCATCCACACCGATAAGAAGAATATTTTCTTTTTTGGCGGGCATAAAAGGTACTCTAACATTTTTACCTGTAATTGTGTTAAAAATAGACAATCCTAAAATCATAGCAACAAAAAGACAAATTAAGCTAAAAATTATTCTCAAAAGAGCCAATTTTAGTTTGTTTTTTTTAGTATGATTTTTATTACTGAATGGTATATCTACTTCTTTTTTGTATCTTTTATTATTCATGGACATATTTTTATACTCTAATGATATTTGAAACCTGAAACCTTATTTTTGCATTTCAGTCAAAACAGGTTCTTTTTCAGGTTCTTTCATCTCCTCTTCAATGTAATTTACTGCTGTTTTTCTATAACTATAACCGAAATAAATCACTACGCCAAGAATCATCCAGGCAAAAAATGTGGCTATTACGGCAGGATTTCCTGCTACTCCCATTCCTACAATAAATAATGAGAGGATAATTCCTATTATAGGTACTGCCGGGAATCCCGGAACTTTGAACGGACGATTCCTTTCAGGATCTCTATATCTCATAATAATTACACATAGTGAAACTATCGAAAAAGCAAGTATAGCTCCTACATTTGATATATTCGCAGCGCTTTTAAGGCTTAAAAATAAAGTACCCAATAATGTTAAAACACCTGACAAAACTGTTATTACGTATGGTGTTTGATATTTAGGGTGAATTTTTTTAAGACTGCTAGGCAAGAAATTATCTCTCGCGACAGAAAATAATATTCTAGTTACGCCTAATTGTAATACCAATAAGACGGAGGTCATTCCTGTTAAAGCTCCCAAAGAGATAAAGCCTGCAATCCAGTCTTGATGTACATAATTTAGTGCAGCAGGTATAGGAGCACCTGTATCTACCAAATACCAGGGCATCATGCCTGTTAATACAGCACTTACTAGAGCATAAATGACAGCACAAATTGTCAATGAACCTAAAAGACCTATCGGCAAATCTTTTTGAGGATTTTTTGTTTCTTCGGCTGCTGTGGAAACAGCATCAAAACCTATATATGCAAGAGTAATTATAAAAGCACCTTTTAAGATACCTTCCACGCCGCTTGGAGCAAAAGGAGTCCAGTTTTCGGGACGCACATAACAAGCTCCTGCTACTATAAACATAAAAATAACTGCTAACTTAATGTAAACCATTATGGCGGCAGCTTTTGCGCTTTCTTGTACACCTTTATATAAGCAAGCTGTAATTGCAATCAATAACAATGTTGCAGGGATATGAAAATCAATAACTATGCCGAAAATATTATATTTATGAATCCATACCGACTCACTTGTTACCCATTCGGGAAGAAAAGGGAATCCTTTAAGGAAATTTATCATATAATGAGTCCAGCTTTTGGCAACAGTTATGTTTCCTATGGCATATTCAAGTACTAAAATCCACGCCATAAGCCAAGCTGCGAATTCGCCTAATGTGGCATATGTATATGTATATGCGCTTCCTGAAACTGGAAGCATAGCTGCGAATTCTGAATATGCTAACGCTGAAAACATACAAACAAAGCTAGCTATTACTATTGATAAAGTAAAACTTGGACCAGCTTTAACCGAGCCGGCAACAGCTTCACCCGCCAAAGAAAATATGCCTGTCCCGATAATAGCGCCTACTCCTAAAATTACCAAATCAAAAGCCGTTAATGTTTTTTTAAGGGCGGTTTTTTTAGAATTTTCTATCATTTTATCAGGTGAAATTCTTCTTCCAAGATTTTTAATTAAATTCTTCATATTAATTTAGCTGTCCTCACTATTCAAAATTCTGCCTAATATTAATTTTTAACTTCACGATTTTATCATCTATATTTTTTAAAAACAAGACTGTAACAATAACTTTAAACCACTCGTATTAAAACTGTATTTGCTTTATACTTTATAACGGAGAATAAAAAAATGCAGAAAAAACCAACAATAGCGATAGTGGGAAGACCAAATGTAGGGAAATCCACTTTTACTAATAGACTTATAGGTTCTCGTGAAGCCATAGTCGATGATATGCCCGGAGTTACACGTGACAGGCTTTATTTTGATGCTGAATGGAACGGTAAGACCTTTACTGTAATAGATACAGGCGGTATTATACCGGGAGATGAAGATGAAATAATGCTTTCTATTTATGAACAAGCTCAAATTGCTTGTGATGAGGCTGATGCGGTTATTTTTATTGTCGATGGTAAAGAAGGCATAACTCCTGTTGATGAAGATATTGCAAATCAATTAAGAAGAAGCAAAAAATCGATTTTTCTTGCGGTAAATAAAATTGATACTCCAGACCAACAAAATCTTATTTATGAATTCCATTCTCTTTCTCTCGGGGAACCTCATCCGATTTCTGCAATGCACGGTACTGGTGATGTAGGAGATTTACTTGATAAAGTAACCGAAATACTACCCGAAGTAGAAGAATTAGAACCTGATAATGCTATTAGAGTTGCTGTTATAGGTAAACCGAATGCCGGGAAATCATCTTTAATAAATTCGATTTTAAATAAGCAAAGAGTTATTGTTAGTGATGTCGCAGGTACAACAAGGGACAGCATTGACACAGAATTTGAAATGGATGGTCAAAAATTCATACTTGTTGACACGGCAGGTTTGCGCAAAAAATCTAAAGTGGAAGGTACGAGTATAGAACGTTATGCTGTTGTAAGAGCGATAAAGGCTATCAGAAACGCAAATGTGGCTCTTTTGATTGTAGATGCAAATGAAGGTATTACAGATCAAGACAAAAAAATAGCCGAACTCGTTATAAAAGCAGGACGTGGCTTGGTAATAGTCGTCAATAAGTGGGATATCTTTGAAGATAAAGATGAAAAATCTGCTGACAAGTACAAAAAAAATCTTCAAGAACTTGTTCCGTTTTTAAAATTTGCTCCTATATTATTTATAAGCGCAAAAACAGGGCTTCGAGTCCCAAAAATATTTCCTACGGTTGTGGAAGTTTATAACGAATGTAAAAAACAGGTTTCTACCAGTATTCTTAACAGAATTATTTTAGAAGCTTTTGCTTTAAATCCACCGACTTCTGAGCATGGTAAAAGACTTAAAGCCTATTATTCAACACAAATTATTAATTCCCCTCCGTCATTTGTGATTTTTGTTAATAATTCGCAAATGTTTAAAGATAATTATAAGCGTTATTTAGAGAAAAAACTTCGCGAAGCGTTTGGTTTTTTTGGTACGCCTATAAGAATTTTTGCAAGAGAAAGAAAAGAGAAAAAAGGAAGTTAAATTATGGATTATGTTATTATTTTAGGTTCTATTATTACAGCTTATATAATCGGTTCTATCCCGACAGGCTATATTTTAGTCAAATTAATTAAAGGCATTGACATAAGAACAGTCGCATCAGGTTCAACAGGAGCTACCAATGTAAAAAGGGTTATGGGGCTAAAAGGATTTATAATTACAATGCTTCTTGATGCTTTAAAGGGCATGTTGCCTGTGATTTGCGCAAAAATAATTTCTGCCAAGTTTGGCATAACTCATTCGCTGGCACCTTTTGTTGCAGTTGCGGTTATATTGGGTCATAGTAAGTCTATTTTCCTTAATTTTACAGGCGGTAAGTCTGTTGCATCAGGTGGCGGTACTATATTCGGTTTAAATTGGCTTGTGGGTTTGATTAGTTTTGTGATTTGGTTCGTATTAACTTATACTACAAGATATGTTTCTGTCGGGTCGATAGTTGCGATTATTCTTTCTCCGCTTTGGATGTATTTATTCAAAATGCCGTTATCTTATGTTGTATATTGCGCGGTAGGGGCCGCTTATGTGGTTTATTTGCATAGGGGAAATATCCAAAGACTTTTAAAAGGTGAAGAAAACAAAGTTAGATAATTTGCAAATATATCCTCTGTCTATATTTACAAATATTCTTTATGTGTTTTACTTATTAAGTTATGAGAAGAAGAAAATATCAAAAACGACAATTCTATACTAACTAGAGGGCTTGTGTTAATTACATAAAGTCAAATTTGACTTGCAGATAATTAAACATAAGTGCCTTCTTTCTCCGAGGAAGGCGTTTTTGTTGGAAAAATCGAAATTTCGGTTTGAAAACAAAATACGTCGAACTCAACATGTGAGGAAGGTGTTTTTATTTTTAAAAACGCCTAAATCGCAAACCCAAAAAAGAGGTACTTTTTTAGTTAAAAAAAGTAACAAAAATCCTAAAAATAAGCACTTTTTTGGTATTACACACGTTATAGAGTTAACACTCAAAGGAGTTAATTTATGACTAATTTACGACACAGCGGTGAAGTTAAAGTTATGGTAGTAAGCTCATTTCAAAGATTAATGAACTTAATCTGGGGCTTATAATTGAGCCTCAAAGGGTAATAAATGGAAATCGCAAGTATAATCTCAATAATCGGAAATAATTCATCAGCAACGCCTATCCTCGTAAAAGACGGATTGGAGTCAAGTGCTAAGGTTTATTTGGCAAATAAACAAGGTAAAAAAGTTTCAAAAGAACAAGGCTTCTATGAAGCAAGAGAAGCAGCTATTGAAGAGTTCGGAACAACTGCAATATGGTTTTTAGGTCCAATAGTAATAGCAAAAGCATTTAACGCAATTTCTAAAAAAGTTTTCGGTCTTCAAGATAATAAACTTTTGAATGTTGATTCGAAACTTCTAAGCGGAAAATATTTTCAAACTTTAAACAAAAATCTTGAAAGAACTAATGATAAGTTTATCAAGCAAGATGCAGAAAAATTAACTACTAAATCAGATAATTTGACCAAAAAATTATCTATTTTAACAAAAAGCAGATATGGATTGGGTATAGTTTTATCAATAGGTGTTTTAGGTGGTTTAACAATTTTGAAACAAAAAATCACAGAGAGCAGTATTAACAAACATGGGACTCCCAAAGGGTTATCGTTCCAAGGTTATGCGCAAGAAAAAGCAAAGAACCATCCTGTTTTTAAAGCATTTACACATACAAAAGATAATGTTTCACAACAGCCTCAGCAGTCATTTAAAGGAATAGGGGAACTTGTTGGTCAAGCTTCTATCGATGCCGGTATCGGTGGTATCAGAATATCGACTGCAAGAGATAAAGATGAAAGTAAAGAATATGTTTTTAAAACTATTTCTTTTATTACTTTAAACTATTTGAGCGCACCTATTATTGAAAAAGTAATCAATTCTGTTACTAACAAAATGAATTTACCTATAGCATTGAACCCTGTAATTTTAGCGGATAAAAAATTCGCTCAGAAAATAGGGGAAGCTGTTAAATCAGAAGACTCAAAAAATAAAATGCTGGAATTTATTAATGTGGGTAATACATCTTCTGATATTGAAAATGAAGAAAAAGTTATCGATTTTATTGATGAAGAAATTAAAAACGGTGTATATGACAAAAAAGGCAACTTTGAAAAATTCAATAATGAGACTCTTGAAATAGCAAGAAAAACAGGAGTTATTCAAATAGAAAATAATCAAAGAGCCACAACAAAATTTATTGATACTAAAAAGGTTGAAAAAATTAATGAAAATCTTAAAGATTTCATTGCTGCAGCAGCTAAAAAAGGTACTACTGAAGATTTCATTAAAAAAGCTAAATATACAAAATACGGTACTGTTTTATTGAATATAGCTATTTGTTCAAGTATTGTAGGAGTTCTTCTTCCGAAAATACAATACATGTTCAGAGAAAAAGGAATAGGTACAGTCGCATCGCCCGGGGTAAAAGCGTCTAATCAGCACATTAAAAAAGCAACTAATGCTTAAGGACAAAGGCTTTCCCAATCTATATCATCCTCATCCTCACCGGGAATAGGGATTTCTTGTTCATTTTCAAGCATAACCTGTATTATAAGAGCAAGTTGATTTTTATAGTTTGCAAGACAAATTTCCTGTGTTTTGGCGCAATAAGCAAAACTGGGTAATTCTTTAATTTCTATATAATGATAAGGATTTCCGTTAAAATCCAAATCCGTACCGTGTATTAGTGTCCACTCTAGATTGGTGTAATATTCAATTTCGCTTTTTAATTTTTCATCCATATTTTTAGCTTAAACTCTTTAATATTCTATTTCAAATAATATCATCTATTTTAATGACCTCAAATACCCTATATTAAAATATACTAAACACATAGTAATATTCCCCTTGATTAATTTGGAGCAAGACTTTGAGCAGAAAAAGCAATTTGGCAAATAAAATAGAGTTGCAACAACCGCATTTACAAGAAGTAAAGCCTGTAAAAACCACTTCTTACAGTGATATAGACTTAAATAGCTGGAAAGATTATTCTCAAATAGAAACAGGGACTTGGTGGGAATTTGCTTCTCGTGCCAAAGGTAACGGACATTCTTTTGATTATCATGGAAATTACATTCCTCAGCTTGCAGAGCAGCTTTTTACAAGATTCACGAAAAAAGATGATATAGTTTTAGATATGTTTTTAGGTTCGGGAACTTCTGCCATAGAAGCTCTTAATATGGACAGAAAATGTATAGGAGTTGAACTAAATCCTAATGTTGTAAAAATGGTTGAGGAAAAATTTTCTCAAAAAGATTTGGTAACTTCAGTAAGAATTATTAACGGTGATAGTTCATCTGAGGATATAAAAGACAAAATCAATGATACATTAGAGCTTATGTGTGCTAAAAAAGCACAGTTTTTGGTTTTACACCCTCCTTATGATGACATTATTAAATTTTCGGAGAGTGAGAATGATTTATCTAATTGTGAAAGTACAGATGATTTTGTGGAACAATTCGGTAAAGTAGCGCAAACAGGATATGATTGTCTCGAAAAAGGACGTTTTGCAGCTTTGATAATTGGTGATAAGTATGCTGATTCAAGACTTATACCTCTAGGGTTTATGTGTATGCAAAAAATGAATGAAGCGGGATTTATCACAAAATCTATTATTGTAAAAAATATCGAAGGCAATGAAAAGGCAAAAGGGAAAACAGCAAATTTATGGCGCTATAGAGCGCTAGCAGGCGGTTTTTACATATTTAAGCATGAGTATGTAATTCTTTTCCAAAAGAAGTAAATATCGACTTAATAATTTAACTTTTATCTCTTTTTCTTTTAAAATAATAAAAGGAAAAGAGGTAGTTTATGCATGATATAGCAATAATCGGTGCAGGACCGGGCGGATACATTTCTGCAATAAAAGCAGCACAATTGGGAGCAACAGTTGTCTTGATAGAAAAAGACGCCGTAGGCGGAACCTGCCTTAATCGAGGCTGCATACCGTCAAAAACACTTTTAGCTGCGGCAGATAAAATCAATGAATTTAAAAAGTTTTCAAAATTTGGAATAAAAGCTTCTTTTGAAGGTATTGAAACAGAAAAACTTATAAAAAGAAAAGATATAACAATTCTAAAACTCCAAAAAGGTATAGAAAATCTTTTAAAAAGTTATGAAAATATTACCGTGGTAAAAGGTGAAGCTCAGATTATTGATGAAAATTCTTTAAAAGTCGGGGGAAATATTGTTAAATTTAAGCATCTTATAACCGCAACGGGTTGTTTACCATTGGATTTGCCGCACATTAAACGTGACGGTGATTTTATTTTAAATTCTGATGATATTTTGTCGTTAAAAGAATATCCTTCATCAATTCTTATTGTAGGCTCTGGTGCTATTGGAATTGAGTGGGCAAGAATTTTTATTTCATTAGGTATTGATGTTTCGATAGTTGATATAGCTCAAAAACTTTCTCCTGCAAGTGATTATAGCTTATCTGAATACCTTCAAAAAGAATTCAAACAAAATAAAATAAAAACCTATCTTGATACAGGAATTGAAAAGATAGACGATAAAAAAGTTTATCTGACTTCAGGAGAGATTTTAGAACCTGAAAAAATCCTTCTGGCGACAGGTCGTAAGCCTGATTTAAGTATCTCTCAGGGGCTTAATATTGAAACAGAAAAAGGATTCGTGAAAGTCAACGAAAATTTCCAAACTAATATACCTAATATCTATGCGATAGGTGATATAAACGGTATTATGCAACTGGCTCATGTCGCTTCACATCAAGGCATTTGTGCTGTTAAACATATTTTGCAAGGTGAAAACGTTAATATAGATTATGATTCAGTTCCTTTTGTGATTTATGGCAAACCTGAAATAGCTTCTGTTGGAATTACTGAAAAAGAAGGGCTCAAAATTTCTGTTTTCCCTATGTCAGTTCTTGGAAAATCTCTTGCTGATGATGAACAGGAAGGTTTTGTAAAGCTTATTGCTGAAAATAATATTCTTAAAGGCGCACATATTGTGGCAAAAGAGGCTTCGAGTCTGATACATGTTTTAGCTTTGGCTATTAAAGAAGAAATAACTTTGGATAGACTTGAAGAATTTGTTTTTGCCCATCCTACATACTCGGAAGGCATTTATGAAGCTCTTTTGGGTCTAGATAACAAGGCTTTGCACTTGCCAAATTTGGAGGCAAAATGAGAGAACGATTACCAGAATATTTAAAACGAGGAATTGTTGATACGGAAAAAACGAGAGAAGTACGAAAACTACTTCGCGCTAAAGGGCTTACCACTGTTTGCGACGAAGCTAGATGCCCCAATAAGGGAGAATGTTACGCCAAGCAAACAGCGACATTTTTGGTTTTAGGTGATACTTGTACCAGAAATTGCAGATTTTGTTCTGTGACTTCAGGTGTTCCTCAAGAAGTAAACCTCGAGGAACCTATGCTAATTAAAGAAGCTGTAGAAGAATTAGGGCTTAAATATGTCGTAATCACAATGGTAACCCGAGATGATTTGGAAGATGGTGGAGCGGGGCATATCGTAAAAATAATAAATGAGCTTAAATCTCTTAAAAACCCGCCAAAAGTCGAAGTGTTGATTTCTGATTTGAACGGTAATTTAGAGGCTTTGGATAAAATTTTACAGACTGATTTGGATGTTCTGAATCATAATATGGAAACCGTAAAAGATTTATATGTGAAAATCCGCCCTAAAGCTGATTACCATAGGTCTTTGTCTGTTTTGAAATACACAAAAGAAAATTATCCACATATTCGAACAAAAACAGGTATTATGTTAGGTCTTGGAGAAACTGAAAACCAGCTTAAAGAGCTTTTTGAAGATTTATCTTTGGTAGGCTGTGATATTTTAACGGCAGGACAATATATTCAGCCAACAAAAAACCATATAAAAGTTGAAAGATATTTAACTGAAAAAGAATATAAAACGCTTGAAAATATTGCCAGAACAACAGGGATAAAGTATTTAGCTTTTGGTCCTTTGGTTAGAAGTTCATATAAAGCAAAAGAATTATTTACGCTTTGAAGAAAGTTTTTTGACAGGAGCTTTAGGTGTTGATTGAGAGGAAGTTTGCTGTCTTTTAACTGAAATTACATCAGTGATGTTTAAAAGACCTGTTATTACTTTATTTAGATTTTCAAGGTCTGATATCTCAATACCAAGATTTATGATGCCGAACTTTTTATTTTTGGCATTTACCGACGCTTCTACAATGTTTGTGTTTGTATCTGCCACTTTTGCAATTATAGTCTGCAATACGCCCATTTTGTCCATAGCTTCGATTTTTAAATTTACAATATATTTTTTATCAGAAATAGCATCAGACCAACGGATTTTCATTAATCTTTCTTCCGGTACACTGTCTAAACAGTCACAATCTGCTCTATGAACAGTAACACCACGGCTTCTTGTTACAACACCAACAATAGGTTCACCGGGAAGCGGTGTACAACATTTTGCTATATGATATAAAAGACCTTCAAGACCTATAATAGATTTACCCTGTTTTTTTGCTCTAAAACTTGGTCCTACTTTAATTTCTAGGTTTTTATCTTCGTTTTTAAGTTTTTTAATTTTGTTTAAGATTTTATTAGCGGTTGTTTCGCCATAGCCTAATGATGCAAATAAATCATCTTCTGTTTGATAATTCATTTGTTTTGCGATATCAAGCAACACTCCACTTTTTAAGTACTCTTCAAACTTTGCTTTTGTAAGTTCTGTTTCTAAAGTAGTTCGCCCAATTGCAGAATGGTCTTCTTTTTGATTTTTACGGAACCAGTGTTTTATTTTTGATTTTGCATGGCTTGTTTTAACTATGTTCAACCAATCAAGACGAGGGTTTGGCGTTTTGCTGGTCAAAATCTCTACTATATCACCGTTTTCAAGCTCTGTATCAAACGTTACAATCCTTCCGTTAACCAATGCGCCTGTGGTTTTATGTCCAATTTCAGTATGTACACGATAGGCAAAATCAATTGGTGTAGCACCGCTTGGAAGATCAAAAACATCTCCCATTGGCGTAAAAACAAATACCTGATCAGAAAAAAGATCTAATTTTACTGTGTCTACATATTCTTTTGCGTTTGATACATCTTGTTCAAATTCCAAAAGTTTTCGTAGCCATGTGAATTTTTGGTCAACTTCATCTGTGGCTCTTTTAGAGCCGCTTTCTTTATATTTCCAATGTGCCGCAATACCAAATTCCGCCTCAGTATTCATTTCAAAAGTACGAATTTGGATTTCTACCGGTTTCCCTTTGGGGCCAATAACAGAAGTATGTAAAGACCTGTACAAATTACTTTTGGGCATTGCTATATAGTCTTTGAAACGTCCCGGGATAGGCTTAAATAAAGAATGGATTATCCCTAAAACTTCATAGCATTCTTTTTCGGTTTCAACCATAACTCTTATGCCAGTAATGTCATAAAGGTCATGATATGCTTTTTGTGATTGCTGCATTTTATTAAAAATACTGTAATAATGCTTGGCTCGTCCTTTGATTTTTGCATCAATGCCGTTTTCACGCAGTGAAAGGTTAATTTTTTCTATTAAATCCTGAACAATCATATCTCGTTCAGTTTTCTTTTGAGCCACTAGTTGGGCTATTTCATAATATTTTTCAGGACTTGTGTAACGCAAAGATAAATCTTCGAGTTCGGCTTTAATTTTACCAATCCCCAATCTATTTGCAAGTGGAGCAAAAATTTCTAAAGTTTCTTGCGCAATTTTTTTTTGTTTATCTTGGCTCATGTAGCTTAATGTACGCATATTATGCAGTCTGTCAGCTAATTTTAGCAAAATTACTCTTATATCTTGAGCCATTGCTATAAACATTTTGCGGAAATTTTCGGCTTGTCTTTCTTCTTTAGATTTAAACCGAATTTTATCTAATTTTGTGACTCCTTTCACCAATTTTAAGACATCTTCACCGAAGATTTCTTTTAAAGTTTCCTCTGTTGTTGAAGTGTCTTCAAGAACATCATGCAAAAGAGCAGCGCATATAGTCGATGTATCACATTCTAAGTCCGCCAAAATATAGGCGACTTCTAACGGGTGTATTATATAAGGTTCTTCACTAACTCTGTATTGTCCGTCGTGTTGCTGTGCTGCAAAGTTGTATGCAATACGAATTTTTTCAACATCACTTTCTTGACGTTGCTGTGCACTCAATAATTGAAATAATTTTTCACTTCTATTTTCAGTCATATTACAACTATAATACATATTAAAATTATTTACTATCATATAAAATTTTGTAAATAATCACTTATATTTTATAATAAAGGCATGATAAATGTAAAAGAAGAAAAAGATGGAATTTCTATTAAAATATCAGTAGTTCCAAATTCATCAAAATCTTTTGTGGTAGGGGTTTTTGATGGAGTTATAAAAATAAAATTACATTCTCCTCCAATAGAAGGAAAAGCAAATAAAGAGGTTATAGAATTTTTATCTTGTATTTTAGATGTACAAAAAAGTAAAATATCTATTTTACGTGGTGATAAAAATAAGCTTAAAACCATTGTTATAAAAGGAGATAAAGCTATGTTACAAGAAAAAATACAAAATCTTGAAATATAGTGTTGTTTTTTTTGTCTTTATGGTAATATGGCAAAACAAAGGAAAAATTTATGCTTCATATTTTTCAATATTTACAAATAACAAGTGCTATTTTATTAATAATTTTAATATTGTTACATTCACCAAAAGGTGATGGACTTGCTTCTATCGGGGGTTCATCTCAATTATTTTCAAGCCAAAAAGGCGTTGAGGCAGGATTAAACAAATTAACTACTATTGTAACAATAATTTTTGCAATAATAAGCTTTATTTTAGGTTTTAGACTCATATAAATCAACAAAAAATCAAGATTTGGCAATAAAAAACTGCCTTTTCAGGCAGTAAGATTAAATAATCTTGGGAGGAGATTTGGGGATTGTATGCCTATATAATACATCTTAATTATTGTTTTGGTTTACTTTTTACTTATAAATTTAATAAAAATTTACAATTCAATTTTAAAACTATATTGAAGATTTAATTTTTTTAGCAACATATTTACCTGCAAATTCACCCATAGCAAGGCAATTGGGCTGAATTCTCAAAGAAGATTGCATTAAAAAATCAGCACTTATTGCTCTGCCAATTATTAATAAATTGTCAAATTCATTTACTTCTAAAGATTCTAAAGGAATTTCATAATAAGCTCTTCTAGAAAGAATGCTTTTGTCTTGTGAATTTGAATGAACATCAAAAGGATAGTCACTTTTTGTAACCGGATTTTCCATAATTCGGCTTAAATCATCTTTTTTAAGATAATATTTTCCTTTTATACGTCTTGAATCTCTTACACCGAGATTGTTTGCTATTGTTGATATATAAGCATTTTCAAATCCGGGGAAAAATTCCTTACAAAAAGCTGCAATTCTTCTTATGGCTTTGCGGCCTTCTATAAGAGCTTTTGAAATATCTTCGGATTTTAAAGGATTAATCGGCAAATCTATTCTAGGGCAATTAAAAGAAATAGTACCGTCTTGTCCAGGAATTGAAAAAATCTGAAAATACTTACAATCACTATATTTAAGCACTTTTTTTTCTAAAGCTTTTTCGAAAAGTGGTCTAAGCTTCCAATTTTTACCGCCATCAAATGTACAGGCAGTAGACAAATATGTTTTACCATCTTTTTTATAAACAGTTGTTACTTCTCTGTCAGTGTCATAATTTTCAAGCCAAAGTGAAAATTTTTCTATATTTATTCCCGACATATTGAAACGTAAAGATACAGGTTGCGTTCTGCCATAGTCACCTACTTCAAAAGGAATTTTTAATAAAGCAGCTAAATCAGCATCACCTGTAGCATCCACAAAATATTTCGCTCCGAAATATAATCTTCCTGATTTATTAAAACATTCTATACTTTCAACTTTATTTCCAAAACTGTCAGCAGAAATAACAATCGTATCAAAAAGAACATCTACTTGGTTTTCCTGACAAATATCATCCAGTACACATTTCATGATTTCTGGGTTAAACCAGCCAGGGTTATTACCTTCATAATTTATACTGTCACCCGTTTTAGCAAGTCTTTCCAAAATTTCATTCATAAAAGAAATTTTATCTTGTTCAAGATTTTTCATCATAGGGGTTACAAGTCCCCCTGTCATTGTCCCACCTAAAAATGAATTTTTTTCGATTAATAAAACCTTTAAACCGTTTTTTGCAGCAGATACTGCCGCCGCAACTCCTGAAGTCCCGCCGCCTGTTACTATTAAATCGTATTTTTCTTTTATTTCCATATAGTTTAATTATAAGTGTAATTTTTAAATTTGGTACTTTTTTAAAAATTGTGAAGAACTTTGTTTCTGAGAGATTTCAATCATTTTTTTTCTACGAGATAAAATTTCTTCACCGGATTCATTTAATTCGGGATCATAAAAAGGAATTCCTGCTTTTGTTTGCATAAGCCCCAATGATTTTTCATCTAGAGGCAAAAAATTATTTGGAATATTTTTATATGCAATTGTTCCAAATTCGGTTTTTCCAATAAACAACCCAGCCTCTAACATCCCGTTTCGAATTGCTGCGGAATTTGAGTAAGTTGTTATATTACCTTCATCTGTTAATAAATCATTTAATACTTTAAAAAATTCGACTGACCATAAAGTTGGGAGCTTAATCGGGGTAAAAGCATCTAAAAATATCAAGTCGTATTTAGTTTCCATAATACTAACCTTTTGACGAGCATCCGCTAAGTGGACTAAAAGGCTTATTTTACAGTTATTTTGAGGTGTTTGGGCTGTTTCGTTATTTCGTTCCGATACATACCTATAATATATATTATGTAAATAGGAACTTTTTTGAGGGTGGTGTATATTTTTATACAAAACATTTTTATTTTTTATAAAAAAATCTATCTTATTTGGGCATAAAAAATTATCGAAATTTTTATCTTCTATAATTTTAAAAATTGAATCAAACAATTCTAAATTCTCAAATATTGAAAAATCTAAAAAAGATAAAATATCGAACTTAAAAGGTTTATTTTTTTTCAGTATTGAAAATGCTACAACATGATAATCAATCTCTAACGCATCTATATAAACAATTCCTTCAAAATTAGTTTCAAGAATTTTTTCTATTGCACACATTGAATTATATCCAATGCCAAAGCATATATCTAAAAAGTTAAAAGTTTTAACTTCTTTTAACTTTTGTTTCAAAGAAGAGGGGGCTATAAATTTTTCAATCGCTTCTGTATATGCCCCTTTAGAACTATGATAGATATCATCAACTTCCGTATTAAATAAACCAATTGATCCGTCATTGGTAATCACTGGATAAAAATTTAATTCCACAACAAAACCCCCATAATAATTTATTATAAACTAAAACATTATTTACGTCTTTTTGTTAATATTTACGCCGCACTAAAGTAAATATTATGTAATTTATCGGCGTAATAATTGTTTATTGTAATTAAAATATTTAAATATATTTTAGTTTTATTATGCATTATGTTATAATTAATTTAATAAAAATATTTTTATAGGAGTATTATTTATGGCAAAAGAAAATAGAGATTCTATCACGAGCAAAGATAGGCTGGAAAACCTTGTTGGCGAAGCAGTGGTAGAGCTAGAAGCTATCAATCCCGAGATAGAATATTTGGAAGAATGTGTACTTAAACTGGCAGAATTGAAGGAGCGAAAACACAAACTTACATCTTTAATTATCAATTTAAAAAGCATATTGCCAAAACAAAATTTAACACAAAGAAATGTGGGTGTGACATCAGAAAACATAAAAACATCAGGAAGTAATTTACGTCAAAAGAATGTAAACAGAATAAGTGTGGACACAATAAATGGACGTAAAGTATTTGTTCCTGAAGTTGCGCTTTCTGATGTTAAAAATTTAATTCGAACAAGGAATAATATTAATTATGAAATCTATAAGGCTATTGTTTTTAATACGGGAGAATCTAGCACTGAAGAAATAAAATATTATCTTGTAAAAAATAATGTCAAACGGCCTAAAACAGGTGAAGGATTTGAAAATGTACCCCTTTCTGAAATATCTTCTAGAGTAAACTATTTGGTGAGAAAAAATCTACTTGTGACTACTTCTGCGGGGGTATATTCTACTGTTTACGGATGGGAAGAAGCTGAATAAAAGCGAATTTATTACCCTATCGTCTAATGAAAAATTTGATATAACGCATTATTTTAAAGTCAGTGGGAGATAATGTGGGATATTGAATATGACAGATAAAGAAAAAATAAGATTGTTGATGGTTGAAGACCATAAACTACTAAGGATGGGGCTCAAATCCATTCTTGAAAAATACCCTATCATTGATGTTGTAGGTGAAGCTGATACAGGTGAAGCTGCAATTGAACAGGTTAAATTACTCAAACCGGATGTTATTTTAATGGATATAGGGCTGCCGGAAATGAGTGGAATTCAGGCGACAAAAAAGATAAAAGAGATGTATCCGAATATTAAGATTGTTGTTTTAACATCGCATACAGACAGAAAAGAGGTTTTGGATGCCATAACGGCAGGGGCAAGCGCATATATGCTTAAAAACATAAAAACCGACTATATGTTGATGGTTATACAGACCGTCAAAGAAGGTGCTATATGGTTTGACCCAGGTATTGCACATATTGTCAGATCCAAAAACCTTTCTACAAATAATGCTAAAGTTTCATCACGTTCAGCTTTTAAAGCAGAACACGCTAATCTAACTGAACGCGAATATGAAGTCTTGAAACTTGTCGTGGACGGAAGATCAAACGCAGAGATAGCAGATGAACTAAAAATCAGTGAACACACCGCAAAAGCTCATGTATGCAACATAATTCAAAAACTTGTCGTGGATGATAGAACACAAGCAGCAGTTAAGGCTATAAAAGACGGTTTAGTTTAATTTCAAAATATATAAAAATTTCGTCTGCATTTTTAAAATAAAAGCAGACGGAGTTTTTATTTGTAAATTAAAGTAAATATTTTAGGCTATTACTATCAAATAATCTCATGGAAAGGTTTAAATTAGGCATAAGCAAATAAAAATCAGAGAGAATAAGTAAATGATAGTCAATAGCATAAGTTTTCAAAACAATATTAAAACTCCCACATCAAATATAAGGGTATCTATAAACCGTAAAAACTACGATAGTATTAGTTTTTCAGGAGAAAAAATAAGTTTTTTATCCAAAATATTATCTTCATTTAAATCTAAGAAGCCAAAAACTCCTGGAGAGGTTCAAGATGTTTGTGAGAATAAGTTGGTGCAACTTGCAAAAAATAATAATCAAAAGTTTATTATATTCTCACCCGAAGGAAAAATTTTACACCAACAGTCAGGGTATAATATAAGTAAAAAAGGGAATCAACAAATAAAAAATAACGTTTTAGTTATTAGGCAACTCGCCCCACTAAAAATAACTGACCTTTTTGATTTTTTCCTCCGTGGGGCTAAAAAAATCCATTTTAACTCTATTTTTGACGAACATGCTGATAAAAATATGACTCAAAAAATTATCACTTTCCCTGAATTAACACCGGAAAAAACTGAAATGGTTAATCATATGGAGGATAATATTATAGGGGCTACAAATGAACTTATGGAGAGGTTGGTTGAACATACAGTTTTAACTACACAAAAAATGGTAGTCATAAATGATACAGCTCCTTTGCTTAAAACATTACAATCTGGAGTAGAAGCTAAAGTTTTTGATAAATATATTGATGAACTGGGCATCAAAATTGAAGAAAAACCTCTTCCTGCTCAAAAATAATACAAATTGTAACGAAATATTAACAACAACTGCCTGTATAAAGCAATTTTTACAGGCAGTTTGTTTTTATATAAGTATGAGGGATTAGAAAATTTAACTATACGAACTTGATTGTTCATTCTGGGAAACGCCTTTAAAGGCACGGGACTAATTTCAGTACAAGAGGAAAAACCATAAGGGGGATAAAACTATGGCAGTTGGAGCTAAAGATTACATTGACCAGTTATTAGTGCAAAAATACGCAACAGAGCGTGTTGATAATGCTGGTATCGAGTCAAAAATTTCACCTAATGAGGTGATGGACGCTATGAATACATATTCCTGTGTAAACAGGTCGTTTGTATCAAGCAATATAAATCTTCAGAGATTATGTGGAGCAGTTGTCGCTAAGGCAGCTTACGGCAATTCGGCTTACAGAAACACACAGAAGGAAAGGGAACAATTAACGGCCAGCTAAATTTTTTAATCCAAAGTATCTTATTTTAAGCCCGTGGATCCCCCTCGGGCTTTTTATTATTTTATGAGAAATATTTAAAAGAACTTTGAGCATTTTGGTCTAAGATTTTCTTGACGGATTCGCGCTCAGAGTTTATAGCTTTGTATTCAACCTCAATAGAAGTTTGTTCAAGCTGAAGTTTTTTATCCTGAGCGTTTATTTCTTCTACAGTTTTGTCGTATTTGTTTTCAGCGTCAACATCATCGCCTTTGTAGAGTTCGTCAAAAATATCGGGAGTTGAGCGCCAGTCTATTTCTTCATATTCTTCACCTTGGAGAAGTAATGGGGTTTGAGTGAATTCATCTGCTTCTCTGGCAAGAGAGTATTTGCCATTGCGCAGTCCTTCTTCGAGTCTGGAAGAATTTATTCCACCTGTTGATATTAATGATGGAAGATTTGTTGACAAATCCCAAACTGTAGTATTCCATCCGGATGTGGCTGTTGCTTGATTGGTTATAGCCCCACCCGCATCTGTTGCCATATTATTTCTGTAAAAATTACTGCTGTCATCAGAAGAACCAGTTACGTTGGCGCCACTAACACCACCTGCTGCTGTAGATGAATAAACATCTCCGGCTGCATAACAATACCTTGTAATAGAATTGTTATCCTGATGACCTACAACACCACCTACTCCAAGCATTCCGCCTCCACCATAGACATCTCCAACAGCGTAAGAGTTTTCTATTATAGAGTTATCGGTATTATTGCCAACAAGACCACCCGTCCAGTCACCTCCCTGAACATCGCCTGTTGCATAACAATTTGACACAGTTGAAGTTTGCCAACTTTCTCCAACAAGTCCTCCAACTCTATTAACACCTGTTACATCTGCTGTCGAATAAGAGTATGAAATATCAGAATTGACAGATTGCCCCACAAGCCCACCAGCATAAGTAAAGGCGGCATTACCATTTACAGAACCTGTTGAATAACAATTATCAATTGTAGAATTACTGCTACGTCCTGCTAAAATACCAACAAGAGAAGCTGCTGTGCTAATATTTGCATTTTCTATTGCTATATTGCTTAAATTTGCACCAGTTGTGTCAGCAAAAAGACCACAAAAAGAACCTGCTGAATTAATATTTAAATTGTTTATTATGTAACCATTACCATCAAAATTCCCTGTGAATACTCCATTTATCGCAGATGTTGATAAAGTCCCCAACTCCGACATATCAATATCAGAGGTCAGAATGAAGTTTCCTCCCAAATCAGATGTGATTTTGCTTACAAATTCAGAAGCGTTGTGGATTATATGCGCAGCATCATATCCGCTTGAAAGAGCTGCTGTTTCTGATAATTGTGTTATTGCTTTCATTGGGGCATTTGCAAGAGTTTTAGTTGTTGCATCAATTACTTTATAGCCGAGAGATTTTAAAGTATTCAAATCTAATTTATTCAATCCGGCATTAGAAGGAG
>JAEWLZ010000180.1 GCA_023457295.1 Cyanobacteria bacterium OH_PDB_112 | reverse complement strand
CCACGGCGCCCGCGGCTGCGCTGGCCTGCATGCGCGTGGATGGCAAGCTGCGTGAGCGCCTGCCCTTGGAGGATACGGCCTACCGAAAACGGCCATGAACCGCGGGGAATGTGGCAGGGGAGGGTTTAGCATGGCAAAGCCACCGTTGCACTGTGGCATCACGCTGCGCATCTACCGGGAGGACAAGGTGTTTGGCCCCGGCGTAGCGGAGCTGCTGGAAACCGTGCGCGAAACGCACAGCCTGCGCGCTGCCGCCATGCGCATGGATATGGCCTACTCCAAGGCTTGGAAGGTCATCAAAACGGCGGAAACCGGGCTGGGCTTCCCGCTTTTGCTCACAGCCACCGGCGGGCGGCAGGGCGGCGGCGCGAGCCTGACCGAGCAGGCGGAGAAGTTGCTTACGGATTACCGCGCCTTTGAACGGGAATGCAAGCAGGCGGTGGATGCCGCCTACGAACGGCACTTTGGCGGGTATTGACCTGTTGGAGCGCCTCAACAACAGAAGCAGGGAGAACGAGTATGGCGACGTACCGGGTGGGTGTGGTGCTGCGCGGCAAGCGGGTGGAAATGGGCGTGCTGGAGGGCGGATCCGTGCTGGGGCGGCGAGTGTTCCAGTGCGAGGGTGTGCCCAGCGCGGAAAAGCTGATGGATACCCTGTGCGACCATCTGGAGGATCTGCTGCTCAAGCGCGGCCTGATGCCCGGGGATGTGGAGCACATCGGCATGGCAGTGGAGGGCGTAGTCGATTCGGCCAGCGGTGTGGCGCTGTATACGCCGGGGCTGCTGGAGCGCACGCCGGCCCCGCTGGCCAGCCTGATGCAGGGGCGCGTGGATGTGCTGCCCGTGCTGATGCAGGAAAACTGGGCGATTGCCACCGCCGAGCAGCGCTTTGGCGGCATGCAGGCGCAGGCAGATTGGCTGTGCGTGAACGCGGGGCGATCCCTCAGCGGCGCACTGGTGCTGGGCGGCCGCGTGCAGCTGGGTGCGCTGGGCACTGCGGGCGATTTGGCGCACCTGCGCATTCCGCAGGCAGGGGAAGGCGGCTGTGGGGAGCGCCTGGGTGCGCTGGCCAGCGGCATGGCGCTGCAGGCCGCGGCACTGGCACGGCTGCAACCGCGCGGATCCGGTGCCCGGCTGACCCTGCAGGAGTTGTTCGCTCTGGCGGCGCAGGGAGACGCCGAGGCGGGCGCGCTGATTGCGCAATGCGCTGGATGGCTGGCCCGGGGGATTGCGGAGGCAATTGTGCTGCTGGGGGTGGATACAGTTGTGGTCACCGGGCGGCTGAGCGAGTTTGGGGATGCCTTCCTGCAACCGTTGCGCGAGGCATTGCTCACCTGCGAGCCCTCCCCGTGGGCAACCGCTGATCGGGTGCGCCTGCTGCGCGGCACGCTGGGGCAGGATGCCGCGTTGATCGGCGCTGCCTGGGGCGAGATCGACTAACGTACGCAAACAACAGGGGCAGTGCCATGGAATGTGGCGCTGCCCCTTTGGCATGGAGCGCGCGCTGGAAGAGGCGGCACGCGAAATGAGGCCGTGTACCCGGCGGCAGGCATGGCGGGGCGTGCGGGAAGGATTCGGGCATAACATGGCCTGAGGTGCAAGCTGGTCATTGGATGCACCCGCGGGGTCAGGCGCAGCCAACGCGGGCGAAGCTGCTGTTCAGGGCAAGCGTCGGGATGCGGCGGTACGGGTGAGGGGTTCGCAGGGCGATGCACCCGGTGATGGCGGGCTCCATAACTGCATCGAAAACCGATACCCGCGGCGTTGCGTGCCCCATGCCATACAGTGCAACGCGGATGGATAACGCGGAAAAACGCAGCCCGAAACCGCCAGCGCTTCGGACGAGGCGCTCGCCATCAACACCGCAAACCCGCCGCAAACGGCGAAAAACTTGCGCTGTGGCCGCAATGCGGGTAGAATAGAATTTGACCAACAGGGGCAAGTTTGAGTTCGACAAATATTGTAGAAATGGACAAACAATTGCCCCTACAGCTAAAGACGTTCCCGGGGTGCAACGCTATAATGATGCCATCAGTGAAAACCAATGCCAGACGGGCTCTCCCCGGCAGGCGGGAACGCGGAACCTGGCTGGCCATCGGGAATCGTAAAGGAGGGTACTCAATGAAGGGTTCTATGAAATGGTTGTCCCTGGCGATGGTGATTGTGCTGGTGGGGTCGCTGTTTGGCGGCGCCGTGGCAGAGGAGAAAACCACCCTGTCTTTCCTGCACTTCCACAGCGTGTCCGACACGGCTGGCACGGCCAAGGCGTTCGATCAGGCCAGCCAGGCGTTCCTCGCGGCCAACCCCGGCGTGGCCGTGGAAAGCACCTATGTGGCGCATGACGACTACGAAACCAACCTCAAAGTGCTGGTCACCGGCGATGAACTGCCCGACATTTTCCTGTGCAAGGGCGACATGCTGGCGAGCCTGGCCAAGGCGGGCAAGATCATCCCCGTGGCGGATCTGATGGACGACAGCTGGAAAGCTGAGTACATCGATGGCGCGTTTGGCGATGCGCTGGTGGATGGCGTGGCCTATGGCTTCCCCTTCCAGATGCAGCCCAATGCCGTGGTGTACTACAACAAGGACATCCTTGCTGAGTGCGGCGTGGCGAGCTTCCCCACCACCTACACCGAGTGGCTCACCGCGATCGACCAGATCAAGGCCAAGGGCTACACCCCCATCGCGCTAGGCAACAAGGATCAGTGGGTTGCCGAGAGCTGCCTGTTCAACACCTTCGCCTACCGTTATGTGGATGGCACCTGGTTTGAAAGCCTCAAGACCGGTGCTGGCGCGAAGTTCACCGACCCGGCCTTTGTGCAGGCGATCACCGATTTCCAGGGCCTGGCCACGGCCGGTGCCTTCAACGCGGACATGAACTCCATCAACAACAATGAGCAGGAAGCCATGTACATGAACAAGAAGGCCGCCATGTTCATTGAAGGCGCGTGGGCGCTGGGCAACATCATCAAAGATGCGCCCGAAGACGTGAAGGCCGCCACCGAGTTTGCGGCGATCCCGGCGGTGGAAGGCCAGGCTGGCGGCGTGCAAAACGGCGTGGCTGGCGGTGCTGGCTGGAGCTACGTGATCAAGGCTGGCCTGACCGAGGCGCAGCAGAAGGCCGCGCTGGACTACTACAAGGCCATCACCACCGGCGATTATGGCACCTTCGCGCTGGAAGCCGGGTTCGTGCCCGCGTGCAAGACGGCGG
>JAEWLZ010000179.1 GCA_023457295.1 Cyanobacteria bacterium OH_PDB_112 | reverse complement strand
GCAGCAAATATATTATGCCGAATTTGATGGGCAAAGGAAAAAACGTGTAATAGTTAAAGTCATGGGTGAGTAGTTTTAAGTTTTTACAAAAAGGAGAAAATAATGCAAACTTATAAACTAAACTCAGGTTACAGAATTCCAATGTTAGGCTTAGGGACTTGGAAATCAAATATTGAAGATGAATTACAAACAGCTATAAA
This sequence comes from Cyanobacteria bacterium OH_PDB_112, assembly GCA_023457295.1. Classification (GTDB taxonomy): domain Bacteria; phylum Cyanobacteriota; class Vampirovibrionia; order Gastranaerophilales; family CAJFVJ01; genus JAEWLZ01. The sequence continues at coordinate 3,244 of JAEWLZ010000179.1, read as the reverse complement.
AGAAGCGATAAGAATAGGTTATAGACATATTGACTGCGCTAAAATTTATGAAAATGAAAAAGTAATAGGTGCGACACTAAATGAATTATTTGAGGAATGTGTAGTAAAAAGAGAAGAATTATTTATTACGTCGAAACTTTGGAATAATTCTCATGCAAAAGAAGATGTAATTCCTGCTTTAAAATCAACTTTAAAAGATTTGCAACTTGATTATCTTGATTTATATCTTATTCATTGGCCAATATGTTTCCAAAAAGATACTATTTTCCCTACAAGTACAAAAGAATTTGTTTCTCTCAAAAACGTTCCGATTTCACAAACTTGGGAAAGTATGGAAGAAGCTGTAAAGCAAGGATTGGTGAGATCAATAGGCGTTTCAAATTTTAGTGTAAAAAAATTAAAAGAACTCGATAAAACCGCAAAAATTAAGCCTTCTGTTAATCAAGTAGAGTCACATCCTTTTCTTCAGCAGGAAAAATTGCTCAAATACTGTAATTCAAAAAATATTGCAGTTACTGCGTATTCCCCTTTGGGTTCAAAAGATAGGGCTGCATTTGTGAGGTCAGAAAATGAACCTTCACTTCTGGATAATACAATAATCAACGAAATAGCCAAAAAACATGGTGTTTCCCCTGCCCAAGTTCTTATTAAATGGCAATTACAAAGAAATGTTATTGTAATCCCGAAATCTGTAAATCCTGCAAGACTAAAGGAAAATTTTGATTCCCAGTTTGTAACTTTAGATGATGAGGATGTCAAAAAAATATCATCATTAGATAAGAATTTTAGATATGTAAACGGATCTTTTTTTACTCCAAAAGGAAGCGGGTATACACTTCAAAATCTTTGGGATGAAGATTTTAAATAATCCTAATTAACTATAAAAGACTTTAAATTAAAATATTTTTGCTAATTCTATTACAAAGCCTGAAGGTCCATTTTGGCAGCTATTAGGTATTTGATAACCCACAAAAAGAGTTGTGTCTTTTGGAAATGAATAGCTAAATCCCGGGATTAAAAAACCTGCAAAATGTTCATTGCCGGAATACCAATCTGCAATAATAGCTAATTTTTGATTAACAGGCTGTTCAACGCCTCCTATAAAACAAACTGAATTTTCACCAAAAATTTGCTTTGTTCCGTAACTCATACCTGATGTTATACGTGTTCTTGTTGCAGGTAATCTTCCGCTTAAATGAGCATATGTCCAGTTCCCTGCTCCTTGTCCTTCCAATCCCGATAATACTTGTGAACCGAGAGTGAATTTATATTCTTGTTTTGGGTATTTATCTTTTAGTCCTAAAATCGGCATAGCAGATTTAAAACCTGTTCCTAATGTAATATTATTAGTCGCCGGAGCTCCCACGTTAAAAAGGGTTACATCTATTTCGGTGTTATGACCAATTCCATATGCATTATATTGAGTACCGACCCAAAAAGCATTTGGGTTCCAAGCGCGAAATTGAGCTTCATTTTCTAAAAAAAGTTTTCCTTTAGGTGTGACATCAGCACTTGGGACATTGAATATAGTTTGTTGAGCCCAAATAATATTTGAACAAGAAATAATCCAGCATAAAAAAATATATATAAAATTTTTCTTCATACAATAAGTTCCTATGAAGAAATTCTACTACTGATAAATTTTTTGGCAAGAATTATTTGTTATAAGCCATGAATTCTTGCAATGTATCAAGTAAGTGACCAAAAAGTCTTACTCTAAAACCTTTTTCTTTCATTTCTTTAAATACTTCATCATAAGATTTGCCTTCTTTTAAATGCAAGTATAACCCCCTTACAAAGCCTGTACGGTCTTTACCGTATTTACAATGTACATATAAAGGGCTATCGGGGGTCGATTTTTTTACAATTTTAATAATCTTTTTCATTGCGGCATCAGGTTTTCTAAAAACATTAAGAGGTATATTTTTATAGGCTACTTCATATTTTTTGCATAAAATATTTAATTCTGCAGTTTTTTTTGGGCTTTGAACTTTTAAATCTAAAATTCTTTTTATGCCGTTTTCTGCTATATTTTTTATTTCTTTTTCTCCTATTTCGGCTCCACAATAAAAAGAATCACTGAGTTTTTCAAAATAATACTTTTGTTTTGGCATAAATTTATCCAAAATTTCCATAAATTTATCCGATATACTTGCAGGCAAAATTTTGAAAGGAGCATAAATAACAGGCACACTTGTATTTACTGTGGCTGTTTTTACAACACTTCCGCTTTTACGCAAAATTTTTCCGCTTTTGCTCCAAGCTCTTTCTGCAATTCGTGGTATTCTCATTAAAATCCTCTATAAAATATATAGCTTAAATATATAAAGTATTTTTTAGAAGAAAAATTTACTTTTAGATTATTTTGCGGTTAAGAAAAATTAATATTTGCTAACAATTTTGTTCGTGATAATATTTTAATATGCGCCTGTAGCTCAGCTAATTTGAGAGGTGAACTCTCAAAAAATATAGAGATTTTAAGCTCTATCTAGCTGGACAAAGGATTGAAAATTAAAAAATATGTGCCCGTAGCTCAGCTGGATAGAGTGTTTGGCTACGAACCAAAAGGTCGGGAGTTCGAATCTCTCCGGGCACGATTATTAACATAGAACGTTCTACTCCCATATAAGTGAGTAGATTTTTTTTTGTCTTGTCCACTATGTTTTTTATGGTAATTTAAGACGGGGTAAAGTCGCCATAAATATTGCAGAATAAGCATCTTGGGCATATTTTGGAGTTTGCAACAAGTTACCAAAAATAGGGAAAAAATACCGAAATTTTACCTGTAATTTACCGCCTTAAATTACATTAAGGTTTAATTATACAGGCTCAATCCTTTGATATTAGTGGATTTAAGTTTACAGGTAAGAAAAAGATACCAAAACGGCACTGTTTCCGAAAGTCGTAAACAGTGCGGATGAAGTCGGAAACTCGGAAATTTATTTCCGAGTTTCCGACTTTTTTTGATGATTTTCTGAAATGATTTTCAAAATTTCCCTCTTTTTCTTTTTCAAATGATTCAATACAGACACATTTCCGAGAAATGATGATCCATTCTGCAACTTGCAGGGTATAATCTGACTGACAAATGGATTTAAAGCAGGAAAAGTCATGGATTCAGAAAAAACATGGGTAGACATCAAGACAATTTCAGAAATTAAAGGAATCACATCTCGTGCTTTGAGGATTTCTCTTGCAAAAGGCAAGTATATTTATAGAGAAGTCACAACTCAAGGAGGAAAAT
>JAEWLZ010000178.1 GCA_023457295.1 Cyanobacteria bacterium OH_PDB_112 | reverse complement strand
CTATGGGAATGGCAGCAAGCCAGGCAAGGTTTTTACAATTGACCGCGAGAAGAACAAATATTGAGTATCAAGGTCAGCAAATTAACCAGCAACGTTTAGCTTTAGCTAATGCTAGCGCTGGTTTGTTCGAAAAAATGTTATCATTGGAAGTTCCAACTCCTCCATCATCTCAAGATGACAAGTATTACAAGCAAGGTTACTTGTTTACTGATGAGAGAGACGGACTTCAAAAGCAAATTATTTGGTCTACTGAATTAGCGGATCCTGTTACTGCGGCTGATTTGAATACTGCAGTAGGTGGAGCGCAATTCACGGTATCCAGTGCCACTGGTGCTCAGAGTGCTACAGCTGTGTCGACCGTTACTTTAGGTGCTGGTCCTGGAGCGGCAGGTTACAGTACCGAATTGAATAGATTACTAGATGCTATTCACGATACAAATAATTACGCTGATGGGTTGCCTGAAGGTTATACTCAGGTTCTTAGAAATGTAACTATAAGACATAATATTTATACGCCGGATGGTCAGTTCAGTACAGTAGAAGAGAAAGCTCCTGCTTTACTTGAGTTCGATAACTTGAATCGTTTAATCAATTTCACTTTATTGAATAAGGGTAATATTAGTTTTGCTCCGGACGCTGTTGATACTGATGATCAGGCAAATAGCGTGGGTCAAGGTGAAAACCTAACTTACGGTGGTACGTTTGATGATGTAACGTACGCTAATGATATGAATGAATACGAGTTCCGTAAAGCTGCGTATGACTTCCAAGTAGAGCGTATCAATCAGGAAACTAAAAGTATTCAGCTTCAAGATAAGTCTTTGGAATTAAAAATGAAGCAGTTGGATACTGAACACAACGCGGTCCAAACAGAGATGGATGCTGTTCAAAAAGTTATTCAAAAGAACATTGAAAGTTCGTTCAAAACATTCGCATAACGAACATAATAATTAATCAAAAAAGAGGGATCTACTCCGAACGCAGTATTTTCCTCTTTTTTGCTTCTAATATTCATTCAGATGTATATAATTATAAATGTAGATTAACGTATGTGTTTAATAAATAGGAGATTACGCCAATGGGAATGGCAGCGAGCCAAGCAAGGTTTTTACAATTAACTGCAAGAAGGACCAATATCGAGTATATGGGTCAACAAATTAACCAGCAAAGATTGGCTTTGGCGAACGCCAGTGCTGGTCTCTTTGAAAAAATGTTGACATTGGAAACGCCTACTCCTCCGTCAACTCAAGATGACAAGTATTATAGACAAGGTTATACATTTACTGATGACAGAGACGGTGTTCAGAAAAGTATATCTTGGGCTTCTGTTGAAAATAGTATCGATGTTGCTACTTTGGATACGCAAATAGATGCTGTTAATGGCGGTGCTGGAGTTATATCGATCACGGCATTCTCCGGAACGGGGTCTGTTAGTATAAGTTCGGCTGCCTTGGCAGGTGTTGCCGGGTCTATTACGAGCCAAGCAGATGCTATAGAATCTTTGTATAATGCTATACACGGGGCGGGTACTTATGACAGTGTAGCTACTGGATATACTCAAGTCGTTCGTATGGTAAGCGTTACGCATGATATATACACGCCTGACGGTGCGTTTTCTACTGTCACTGAGCAGTCTCCTGCCTTCTTGGAGTTTGATAACTTGAATCGTTTGATTAATGTTACGCTTTTGCAGAACGGTAAGACTTGTTTTGATCCGGATGGGCAAGTTCCTGCTAATACACCTGTTCAGATAAATGGTGGTGATGACTTGACTTATAGCAGCGTATTTGATAGTACTACTTATCAAAATGATGTTAATAAGTATGAGTTCCAAAAAGCCGCTTATGACTATCAGGTGGAACGTATCAACCAAGAAACTCGTATAATTCAAACTCAAGATAAGTCACTTGAATTAAAAATGAAACAATTGGATACTGAACACAATGCTATTCAGACAGAAATGGATGCTGTGCAAAAAGTTCTCCAAAAAAATATTGAAGGATCTTTTAAAACCTTCGCATAAGAAAGCTAAATCAATTTTTGAGAAAACCTCCTTTAATCAAGGAGGTTTTTTTGTTATGCCTGACAAGGCGTTTTCTCCTGCGTTTGTAGTATTTATGGCTATATCTCTTCTATTTTTCTCATAGGTATATATAATTGTAGAGTACCCGTATTATATAAAAGCTCTTTTTAGAGAATTAATGGTTGTAAGAAATAGGGTTGTTAGTTTGTAGACTAAATATGTAAGATAGGAGACCATCGCTATGGGAATGGCGGCGAGTCAAGCAAGATTTTTGCAATTGACAGCTAGGAAAAATAATGATGAGTACATGGGGCAGCAAATTAACCAGGCTAGAACTGCTTTGGCTAATAAAAGTGCAGGCTTGTTTGAAAAGATGTTGGCTTTGCAACCCCCTACTCCTCCTTCATCAATGGATGATAAATATTATACTCAAGGGTATAGTTTTACAGATATTAGAGACGGTGTACGCAAGAAACTAGTTTGGTCGACAATGGCTGATGCGCCTGTAACTGCTCAAGCTGCTGTAACTGTTCCTAGTTATTATAGTGATGCTTCAGGAACTCTAGTTACAGGATTGACTTTGACGGCGAATATTGCTCAAGACTTGGCAGATTTACCCGCAAGTGCTGTAACAGGTATGTTGAGTCC
>JAEWLZ010000177.1 GCA_023457295.1 Cyanobacteria bacterium OH_PDB_112 | reverse complement strand
GAGTTAATAAGATTAATATTATGTTCTTTTGCGACACCTTTTTCCAAATATTCTACATATAAATCAACACCATTATTTAATTCTTTCATAAGCTGCTGATCTATGCTTGAGCTGTCAGATGATGCTATTTTTATAGCATATTCTCCATTTTTTTCAACTTCTTTAAAAATATCACTGATTTTTTTAACAAATTCAAGCGATTCTTCAGGCAAATATTGGCTACCTTGATTATTAAGATCTTTTGTAGCATTTTTAACACTGATTCCATGACTTGATGTTATATATTCCCCTCCAATAAGATCCAGCTTGAAAACCAGAAAAGATGCCATCCATATAGGAATTGTACTAAAATCCACAGGTACATAAGTCCTAATACCCAATGCAGCCTGAATTCTTGTGATTAGTTCCAAATATTTTTGAGAATTGTATCGTACTTCACATGCTGCAAGTTTACGGATATCGTTATCGTCGTATTTATCCTTTGCTACAAGACCTTTAGCAAGGGTTGCAAGCATAATCCCTATTGCATTAATAGGGAATCTTGTATCTTCGGGATATAAAATATTTTGAGGACCTCTTATTCCCGCCGTTGAAACTTTTGCTTCTTTTGAATAATTTGCAAACCACTCCAAAAGCCCTAAACCTTCGGGGTTTTCTATCGCGTCATACTTATGCAAATGTTCACTTTTTAATACAAACTCAAACTCATTTTTATTATCTAAATTTAAAAGATTACGTTCTTTAATATATTGTGGTGTTTTTTTTTCAATTGTTTCAAATAAAACTTTTTCCAAGTCTTTAGATGTAGTTTTTTGGCTCATTATATTATTCCTTAAAGTAAATCTCCTTCTGCAAATTATAACAGAAAAAATCTTTAATTATTTTTAAGTTTTTTTTGAACAAATTCTATTAAACTTTCTCTTTGTTTCAAAACTGTTATGTATCCGTCTAAATCACAGTTTGTTATTCCATTGCGTTGTTTTTTGAGCAAGTTTTTAAAATGTTTTTCAATCATTTCTGTTGTTTCTTTTCTATTTTCAATTTTTTCTAAAAAAATTGGCTCCGCAACATCAATCAATATTTCAGGGGAAGCTGAGCGCAAAAAACAATATCTGACAGCGATGGGTATAAGATTTACTCCATTGAGTTTTGATGCCATATAACTTATACCTGAACTAAATTTTATTTCTGTATAATCTTGCGGTCGAATAATTCCTTGAGGAAAAATAAATAAAGCTTTTTGAGAAGAATTCAAATTTTGAATAGCAAAATCAACAGAATTTTTTATCACTTTCGTTGATTTTTTATCTACTGAAAATGCACCTATTTTTCTCAATAAAGGCATGGCATGCAAGTCCTCAACCATACCGTTGATATCAAACCCAAATATTTTTCTGCCCAAATAATATCCTAAAATGCCGTCCCACCAACAAATATGCGGTGCATAAATTATGCAGGGTTTGTTTAGATTTCTTTTGTTTATATTTTCCAAATTTTTGACTCTTACAGCAGCAAATTTTTGCTTAAGTAAAAATTCAAAAATCCAATCAGCGCATAAAAGCCAAAAATTACTTTTTTCAGCTCTTAAAAAGGGTTTTATGTCCTTTGTTTTTATAGATGGCGGGGTATTATTATATAATTCTTCCTGTAATTTCATAAAATAAATCTATAACACTTTATTACCAAAAGCATTACCGAATCGGAGTAAACATTGATGTCTAAAGTCAGTTCAAAAGTAAATATTTTATTACAATCAATTGACTAAGAATTTTCAAAAGATATAATTAAAAATAGTTTATGTGAGGAAACAAAGGGTGAAATTCCCTGACTGTGCCGCAGCCGTTATAGTCGGAATACTCTGTAAAACTAAATAATTGCTGGTACTTCGAGACAAAGAACAGGCATACTCAAAAAAACCGTTGTATCTAGCAGTGAATAACTGGTAGATTTTTTTATAGGAAATAAATGCTAGCACCAATTAATAATATAACTGTAAATAGAGGCTTGTGTCCACATGGACTTCCTTTTTCTGCGTGTCCTATTTGCTCAGGGAAAGGCGGCGGAGCTGGAACTGCGGTCAAAGAAATGAGTTGGAATGAATGCTATTCCATAGGACTTCGTATGAAAGCTCAGGCTCAAAGAGTTGAAAACGCTAAACAATACAATATAGAATCTTTAGCAATAGCAGTACAAAACAATAAAATGATTCAAACAATTACTCAAAAAATGGCAATAATTTCAGAATTTATGCAAAAAAATATATTCCAACCTGCTTCAAATTTTATTGGTCGCGCTTTTAATTTTGTTGCTACACCCATAATACGTTTGGCAAATATGGTAATGAATTCTCCTGTAGTAATGGCTATGAAAACCGTAAACGAAAATATCCAAAAAGGATTTAGTAATATTTATGATAAACTTGCAGCAGTCATCGGAGAACCAATGATGGCAGCAGCAGAAGTTGTTTCTGAAGTATGGAAAAAAATTAAACCTAAAAAGTTTATTTTCTTCTCCCCTGTCGATACAGAAATGGAACAAGGGGAACAGGAAGAAGAAGTTGAACTCAAAAGATGGCTTCATATAAAATCTTTCAAAAAACAAATTCAAAGGATTTTCAAAAAAGATAAAAATAATAAGGAGGTTTTATGGTAGCCTCTTTACAATACAACAATCTCGAAACTCAACGCCAGCAAGCTTTGAAAAAAAATGAGCGGCAAGATAAAAATAGAGAAGAAACTAAACGTGCTGTAATAATAAACAGCATATTAAAAGACTCTATAAATAATAATCAAGAAGATCTTTTAAAAGATTATGTTATTCCGAGTGAATCTCAAAATCCTGATGACCTAAAAAAAATTCAAACGCAGTCTTCTTCAAATAAACCATTAGCAAAACTTTGCCTTGGAACTTTAGCTGTCACAGGGGCTATTGCAGGTGTTACAAAATTGGTTTCTATGGTTGCAAAAAAACAATTTCAAGCTCCAAAATGGGACTCTTTGCCTGATATAGGAAGAAATATGAATCTCAATAAAGAATCTCATTTTGTAACATATATGATGGTGCAAAGCCCACAAAGAAAGACTATAATTGCTGCTTCAGCGTTTTTTATTTTTGCTGCGACAGGGTTTATTCTCAAAAATTTTGCAGACGGTTTTCGTGATATTTGGGTGAAAAAACAGTACGCAAAAGCCGATTATGATCTTCAAGACAAAATGATTGATGTCGAAACAAAGATTTTCAAAGGCAAAAATGAGATTATTCGCACCATGATGAAAGATACTGCCGAAGAATTAAAAATCACTATGAACGAATCTTCTGCAAATAAAAATGCACCTCATTTTAAAGGTGATGCTGATAAAAAAGAACTTATAAATCAGAAAAAAGAAAACAACTTATTAACAGCTTTAGTTGTTGGAGGTACTACTGTCGGAACAGTTTTACTCGGTTTTTATTCTTTTAAAAATATTCAAAAAACGGATAGCACCATACAAAAAAGCTCCGAAGATTTACATAAACAAATCGGAGATATCCTAAAAAAAACACCAGATGAAATACTAAAGGAAAACAAAGACACCCTAAAAAATATTTTTTCCATAATGAATTTTAAACCTGAAGATGTGGAAGAAAAGCTTAAAAAAGCTAATATTCCAGAAAAAGAAATAAAAGAAATTACTGATGCGGTAAGAGAAAGAACAAAAAACTTCTCTCAAGCACCTAGAGAAATCGGTGGATACCCGGGTAAGATGCAATATTTCACTTTCATAGAAGACGCCCGAGGTCATTTTTATAACTGGATTATGAATCTAGATTCAAAACCTTTAAGAGCTTTGGCATTAGGGATTTCGGCAGTCACTGCCATAGGTTACTGTGGCGAGCAGGCGGTTAATGCCGTTAGAGAAGTTGAAGTAAAAAAAATGAATAATGAAACTGAATTAAACCTGCAAAAAAAACTTGTTAATGTTGAACTTCGCAATTTCCAAAGAAAAAAAGAAAGTTATATAAAACCACTCGTTATGGAATTTAAGAAACAAGCTCCGAATTCAAGCAAAGAAAAAATGAATGACATGGCGCAAAATATACTTTATGAAATTAAAAACGGACCGCCGTTTGTTTATGCTTAAGGAGAAAATATGACATCTGCCATTGCCAACACATTTGCCATAAATCAAAATATCCAAACGAATAATATCGTTTTTGATGTGGAACAATTGGGCAAAAAAACCCAACTTCCCGAAGGTGAGCGAAATTATTGCATATTCAATACTCCTTTGGTAGAAAGACTTATCAGAAATTCGGATAAAACAACTCCTTTAATTGAAAAAAAGATACTTGCAACAAAGGATGAAAAAGTTATTGCGGAAGGACTTTATACTTTTGATAGAATGATTGATGCCGGCAAGTTTGATATTAAAAAAACTTATCCGACCCTTGCAAAATTAAACGATACAAAATCGCCCACGGTTCAAGTACTTTTGGCTGGGATTTATCGCAAAACTCAGCTTCCGGATGCTTTTGGACCGCTTAATAAGATGTTGATTCAAGACAGTATCAACCCTCCTGTGGCTAATTTTGACCCAACAGAAGAAATCGGCGGTGCGATTTTGGATTACATCCGCAATGCAAGCGCACAGAAAGTTTATACAGAAAATACAAAATAATAGTTCGCCATTGCAATAAATACAATGACGAACTTTGAGTTATTAAACAATATTTTGTTAATTCAAAATTGTAACTAAAAGAGTATCTCCTGTATTTACAAGAAGTTGTGGATTTATAGCCGGAATAAAATCAGTAAATGCGAATGAATAAACATTTGAAAAATTCTGATAGATTACATTCGCCCAAGAATTGTAATAATAATACGGAGACGTAATAGCAATTGGTTGAAGGTCATCAAATAGAGTTAAACCATCACAATTTTGCCAGTCTTGACTTGAGTCAGCACCATATTGATTACCAGTTGCCGCATCTATAGTTTTACTTCGTATAAAACCGAAAGCAAAACCCGCCAAAAAGTCTCTGACGATTGCTGCAAACACATCATTATCAGCAATATCTGCACTGAGCTTAGCATAATTGTGATTATTCCCTTGGGGATCAGTGTATACCATTGACCAAGTATAGGCGAATTGTGAGAGATATATATTAGTGTTCATTTGATCCATGCTAAGATTATTAGCTTGTATTGTATAAGTTGATGTAGCGCCTGTCGGCTGGTCGTTATCCGGATTAATAAAAATTGTCTTCCCTGTAATAGTCAATTCGGAATTCTCAGTATCATAAAAAACCATACCACCATTATAATTACTGTTATAATTATCATAAGTCTGTCTCATTTTCCAAACATGTGTAGGGTTTTGTACACCGTCATATAAATTCTGAAGATTTACAAAAAGACCGTAATTATTCCAATCTTTTTCAAAACAATACTCAAGATAGCTTTGGAATGAAGGATATGTTGAAATATATGGAACATTTGCATTAGGACCAATAATTCTTAAAAAATTACCATTAACATCATTTATTACAGTTGTTTTTGTGGAACTTGTTAAACTTTCAAGTTGATTTAAAATCCCCGCTTGACTAAAATTTTCTGTGGGGACACCGTAACTAACTTGGGTTGTAGTATTTTCTATCTGAATGGGTATAGAATACCAGTTCATATAAGTAACATCTGGTTTGGTAAATGTATCCGTCCCTGAAAATTCTATACATTGAAAACTGTTAGTTGTATCAGTTGTGTATACTGGCGTATCAGCATTGAATGCAAGGGTGCTTACATACATATTACCCGTCCAGCCTACTGAAGATATCACAACAACATCATCTGTAGTAGGAGTAAATGAATACGAATCAGAAAGGCTATTACCGTTTAAAGTAGCACTAAAAGCTTCCGGGCTGCCTGGATCAGTAACAAAAGTGATATTGTAATCCCCCAAATTATTATTTGTCGCCGCAAAATTTATTGTGTAACTATTAGCCATTTTTATCTCCTTTTCTAACAATTGAACAAATTAAGCATATATATTACTCGATAAATATAAATTGCTTTGTTGACTAGTCCAGATAGGCTATATTTATTGTAAAAATAGTAATGTGGACAATTTTTGCATAGTAAATTATCCTACTCAACAGATATATTAATAATGATAAAAACTATTCCTTCAACCCTGCCAAAGCTTCTGTAATAGCTTCAATAAGCCTTGAAACTCCCACAACTTTTATAGAGGTCTTGCTCTTTAAAGGCAAATTGCTTTTAGGTACGATAATTTTCTCAAAACCCATATTTTCGGCTTCTTTTATACGCGGCTCAATATGATTTACTGCACGAATCTCACCTGACAAGCCCACTTCACCCACTATGACAGTTTTTTCACTAACGATAGCGTCTTTTGCGCAACTTGCAACCGCAAGCGCAATTCCTAAATCAGCAGCAGGTTCTCTAACATCAAGTCCGCCGATAATATTAACATATACATCATGTTTGCTGAAATTCAGCCCGACTCTTCGTTCTAAAACGGCAAGAACCTTGAGTACCCTATTGTATTCAATACCTGTTGCCACACGACGCGGTGCAGCATAAGACGAAGGTCCAACAAGCGCCTGAATCT
>JAEWLZ010000176.1 GCA_023457295.1 Cyanobacteria bacterium OH_PDB_112 | reverse complement strand
GGCATAGTTCTTATGCTGGTGGATTTATAGAATGGATGACTAATGCTACTATATCTGTAAGTTCTTGTTATGCAACAGGGAATGTTACAGTCGGGCCTTGGTCTTGGTCTGGCGGATTTGCGGGGTATCCACCTACGGGGACATTAAAAGATACTTTTTATAAAAATAATTATCATACCACGCAGGGGGTATCTGTGGATGCGAGCGTAAATCCTATGCCTACTCAAAATTGGGATACTAACAAATGGGATTTGAGTACAAATTTACCTACTCTTAAAGATTGTGGGGCATATTTTGATCCTCTATTAGCGGCAGCAGAATCTATTCAGGTTGGGGAAGATATAAGCAGTTCATCGCAAATGGATATTACAACAGCATTTAAACTTTCTAACAATTCACTCAAGTTTTATGTGGATACACAGGCGTCAGCAAGGGCTACCATTGCAAAAGTTGACAAGCTCATTGAATCATTTAATTCATTAAGAAGTAGCTACGGTTCTTCAATAAATAAGCTCACAAGTGTTTTAAGCACTCAGGATAGCCGTATACAAGGTTATGGTGAATCCAAAAGCAATATCATGGATGCGGATATGGCAAAAACTCAAGCGGGATACTTGAAAACTCAGATTTCGCAAAATTTTGCTTCAACAATGTTTAAACAAACGAAAAACATTAATAAAGAGATAATTTTAGGACTTTTATCTTAGGGACAAAGACAAGGGGGAGAACGGAGGAGGACAATTAAATAATATGGCATTCTCTGAAAATATGGCAGGGCAGCAACGGCATTACAGAAAAATCTTGTAAAGCTTTATTAGGGTTGTTATTTAGATTTGTCTAAAAATTGTTAAGCTTTTTTAAGTTGAATATTTCGGCTGAAATCCAGTTATATCAAGGAAGATTGTTTTTGCTTGTAAATTTTTACAAAAAAACTGGTACTTTTTTTTCTTTAGGCGTTATAAAATTAATATAGATACAGTTAAATTTTAAAAGTAAGAGAGGTGAATGATTTGGGCACTATTACACAACTAGACGAAGGCTTAAGAAAAGTTTCCAAAGACGACACATTTTCAACAGTAGATGTCAAAAGAATGTTGGGTGTTGATGACAGAGAAATGCGTACTCTTTGCAAAAGAGGGCAAATCTCATTGAAGAAAGATGTTCATACAGACAGAACTTTTTTCTTAAAAGATGATGTAGAATTACTTAAAAAATTGAAAGATCTTCACTTGAAATCAGCAGAAGTTGAAGCTCGTAAAAATCTTCATGATGTTACAAGAAAAATCAGCGCGGTAAGTGACAGTGCTTCAACAAGAAGCCTTAAAGCTCAAGGAACAACTCAAAGACCTATTAAAGTGCTTGCTAAGACTCAAGATATTGTTCCTCAAGCTCAAGTTCAAGCAATGCCGTCTCAAGAATTTTCTGTTTCTGATGAAATGTTGGGAGCGAATGCTGATAATCGCGAATTAAAAATGCTTATCAAAAACCTTGTGGTTTCTCAAGAAAATGTAGTTAAAAGAATTACAAAAGTTCTTGATGAAAAACTTGAGGGCATGGATGAAATAGTTGTTGAATTAATCAGATGTAAAACTGAAAATGAAAAAATGCAGCAACAAGTCAATAAACTTACAAAAGAAAACTATGCTTTAAAATCAAGAATGACATCATATAAACCTGTCGGTTTCGGTTTGTATATTAAGAAGCAAGAAGACAGTATTTATTTGTAATCCGCTTCTTAACTGATGATGAAACGGCATTTTTATTTAGTTCTTATTTTTATTTTGCAAGCTTTATTTTGTGTCGCTTTTGCAGACGAAAATCTGATATATGAACAGTGTTTTATAAATAAAGTTTCCGGAACAAAAATAGGGTATAGTATTGTTGAGCAAAAATATACCAAATTTAAAAATCAAGATGTGATTTTGACTCATAAGTATACAGAGCAGCAGTTCAAGCGTTTTGGTCTGCCGATTTCTATTGTTCAGGATATAAATTTTTATGAGGATAAAAATGCTAATCCGATTTTTTTAGAAGTTTCTTCAAAAACAGGAGAAGAAGTTCTTAAATATAATGTGGCTTTTTTACCTAATAACAAGGTACTTATAACTACCCTATCGGATATCTCTCATCCCAAAGAAATTTTTACCGAAGGAAATATTCTTTTTCCTTATGGCATAGATAAGCTTTTTAGAGAAAAAGCTTGTGCTCCTTTGCTAGAATATACTACAATTGACCCTGAAAGCGGTTTTAAGACAATTAAGGTCAAGGCGGTAAAAAATAGGGATAAATATGATGTTTCATTTGATATTTTACCGAATATTAAAAATGAACAATGGCGAGATTTAAAAGGTCATATTATTAAAGATTACTCCTCTGTTTTGGATTTGGAACAAATTGCGGCGGCAAAAAGTGATATTTTTACAAATCTGGCAGATGAATTTCAAAAAGGCAAAATTCCCGCCGAAGGCAAAATTAATAATATAAAAAATGTTAAAGAGATAACATATAAGCTTAATTTAGGTAGTTATGCTTTATCTAATATTCCTGTTTTTTTAAGTTCTCAAAGAATTATTCAATCTAAAGATAATATTGTTTATTTAAAAGTTAAGCACCGAAATTATGGTAATCAATCTTTTAAATATCCTCCGCCAAACAAAAATCTTCAAGATGCTTTAAAACCTACTTATTACATGGATTATGCAGATACAGGAGTTAAAGCCTTG
>JAEWLZ010000175.1 GCA_023457295.1 Cyanobacteria bacterium OH_PDB_112 | reverse complement strand
CTTTTAGACTATTTTAGCGGTGATTTTTTGGTGGTGATAGATGAGTCGCATGTTACAATTCCTCAAATCAGGGGAATGTCGCATGGTGATGCCGCACGTAAGGAAACCCTTATAGAATACGGATTTCGTCTGCCGTGTGCTAAGGACAACCGTCCTTTAACTTTTGATGAGTTTACAGAACGTGTGCATTCTAAGATTTATGTTTCCGCGACTCCTGCTGAATTTGAGCGTGAGACTTCAACGCAAATTGTGGAGCAAATCATACGTCCGACAGGACTTTTAGACCCTAAAATTTCTGTTCGACCAATCAAAAATCAGGTTGATGATCTTATCGGTGAAATAACTTCTCGTGCGGAGCGAAAAGAGCGGGTTTTGATTACGACTTTGACGAAAAAAATGTCTGAGGATTTGTGCGAATATTTTACGCAAATGGGCGTCAGAGTGAGGTATTTGCATTCTGAAATTCAGTCCATAGAGCGTGTGGAGATTCTTCGAGATTTGCGTTTGGGTGAATTTGATGTTCTTATTGGAGTGAATTTGCTCAGAGAGGGATTGGATTTGCCTGAGGTGAGTCTTGTTGCTATTATGGATGCGGATAAGGAAGGATTTTTGCGTTCTGAAACAAGTCTTGTACAGACCATAGGGCGTGCGGCGCGTAATGCTTCGGGAGAGGTGATTATGTACGCAGATAAAATCACAGACAGTATGCAGCGTGCTATTGACGAAACAGAACGCCGTAGAGAGATTCAGATCGAATATAATAAAGAAAATAATATTACTCCGAGGACAATTGTCAAAAAAGTAGAGGACAATTTGCTTGCGCTGGTGAGCAGTTATCGTGATGTTGAGGATATTGTGGCGGAACAGATGGTTGATATGGGCTTATCCGTGAAGGATTTGCCAAAAGTTATTGCAAAAATAGAAAAAGATATGCACAAAGCCGCGAAGCTTCTTGATTTTGAACGCGCGGCGGAACTGCGTGATAAGCTTAAAAATTTGCGAGAGATGAGCAAGTTGAAAGACTCTTGATTTACAAATTCTCAACTTTGAACTTTTGGTATAAAATATAGGCATAATAGATATTTTATCGGAGCATGGAAATGAAAAAATATTTTTTAATTTTGGCTATATTAATAATTTCGGTTACAACGAGTGCTTGCGCGCTTAACCGTTCTACACTTTCAAAGCCTGATATTTATAAGCTTAATCAAAAAGCCGCCGAGTATATGACTGCCGGAGATTATGACAGTGCAATCGCAAGGCTTGAGTCTATAAATGATTTAGACCCAAATCATCCTGAGGTTTATTACAATTTGGGTGTTGCGTATATCAAAAAAGAAGAATACCAAAAAGCTGTTGCGGCTTTGAATAATGCTGTTACTCTGAAACCAGATTTTTCAGAGGCGTACTATTCTTTAGGGGTTGCTTATGAGTCTTTGTGTGATAAGCAAATAGCTGATCTTGGAGCAGAAAAAGATGTTTCTAAAAAAGCCATCTTGAGAGCGCAAATAACACAAAATATTCAGAATATTTATAACAGTTACAATTCTTTCTTGGAAAAAGCGCCTGAAAGCAGCGAAAAACAACAGGTTCAAGGGCAATTGAACTTTTTGGGTGAAAAATATAAAGATTTTGCCATTTCGAATAATGCCGCATTTCGGGAGTAATTATGTTCGCATCACCGGGAGAGATTGCTTTTAAGTTAGGTAAAATAACCGTTTTTTGGTATGGAATTTGTATGGCTTGTGCCATTTTATTAGGAATTTTTACTTCTGTAAAAATAGCGCGCAAATTTTATCCTAAAGTTAATATAGATGCTTTTTATGATTTGATGTTTTATGTTATTTTGGGAGGAATTTTTGGCGCAAGGCTTTATTATGTTGTCTTTGACTGGTCATATTTTGGACAACATTTGTCTGATATTCCAAAACTTTGGACAGGCGGTTTGTCAATTCATGGAGCTATTTTGGGCGGATTTTTGGCAGGTGCGGCATATATTTGGAAGCACAGGCTTAACCTTTTGATGTATGCCGATGTAACGGTTTTTGGACTTTGTATAGGTCAAATTTTCGGTCGTTTAGGCAATTTTTTTAATTCAGAAGCCTTCGGTGCTCCGACAAATTTACCTTGGAAACTATTTATTCCTGTTTTTAATCGTCCTGAAGGTTATGAAAATTTTAAATATTTCCATCCTGCATTTTTATACGAAATGATTGCAAATACTATAATTTTTATGGTTTTATATTATGCCGTTAAAAATTGCACAATTAAAAATTATGGAACGATATTTTTTACATATCTTATTTTGTATTCAATTGTGAGAATTTTTATAGAAAACATTCGAATTGATTCGATTTTTAATTTTTACGGTATGCCTATCGCTGTTTGTGCGAGTATATTTTTTATTTTAATAGGAATTTTAGGGCTTTTATTTTTTTCAAAAAAAGAAAAAGGAGCATAGCTAAAAAGCTTTCTCCTTGAAAGAAATTACCCCATTTTGAATTTTTAAATTGTCAACGAACTTTAAGCTTCACCATATTTAGGTGCAGATCGTTGTATTGCCCTATCTTCGGCTTTATCGACGGATTCGAGCTCTTTGTTTTTCATACTTAGTTGAGTTTCAAGAGTCTTCATCGTCATTTCTAAACGTTTTTCTTGTTGCTGTAA
>JAEWLZ010000174.1 GCA_023457295.1 Cyanobacteria bacterium OH_PDB_112 | reverse complement strand
ATGGGTTTGTGACCATTAATGAAGAAAAAATGTCAAAATCGCTCGGAAATTTTGTGACAATAAATAAATTGCTCGAACAATATGACTCAAATACAATCAGGTTCTTTATTTTGACAAATCACTATCGTATGCCTGTCGGGTTCAATGATGAAGCTCTGACTGCCGCACAAAACGGTGTTAAGCGTATCAAAAATGCCATTGATGATGCTGTCAGCTTTTTGGGAGAAAAAATTGAAGGACAAACTTCTGCGGAAAATGCTTCTGTAAAAGAATTCACAGAAGCAATGGATAATGATTTTAATACATCAAAAGCGATTGCTGTTTTGTTTGACTTGGTAGGCAATATTAATAAAGCAAAAGAATCCGGTGATAAAGCTAAAACACAAGAATATTTCGGAATTCTACTTGGGATTTCAGAGGTTCTTGGTTTTGATTTCAATGCGGAAAAACCAATCAACTACCCCGAAATAAAACAAAAACTTTTGACTTTCATCAAATCCGATGAAATAATTTCAAAATCATTTTTGGGTGAAACAATGCTCGCGGGAGCCGAAAATATTCCAAAAGGCGATAAAGAAATGTTCGAATATGCGCTAAATTTAGTTCTTACATCACGAAACAAAGCTCGAGCCGAAAAACAGTGGGCTTATTCTGACCAAATTCGTGACGGACTTGCAGCGATAGGCATAATTATAAAAGACACAAAAGAAGGTACAACGTGGATAGTAGAGTAATGCTTGATTTGCGTTCATATGCGCACATGGGAGATGCTGTTTGGGAAGTTTTTGTGCGTGAAATTACAATTTATCGAACACAAGTACCTAATGAGTTGCACAAAATTACCATTGCTCTTGTAAATGCGGAATTTCAGGCTGAATTGCTTGAAAAAATTGACACTTATCTTACTGAAGATGAAAAAGAAATGTCTCGTCGTGGCAGAAATTTGGCATCAGGCAAGTCAAATCGCCCTGCGCATAGAATTAGTACAGCTTTTGAAGTTTTGATAGGCTACTGGTATATAAATGATAAAGCAAGACTGAATAGTATGTTTGATATAATTAAAACTCTTTTGTAGTCTGTATTTATCTTTTGTGGTAATATTAATTCAGTTCAGATTCGGAGATTTATGGTGAAAGATAGAATTCTTTTAATACTAATGCTTTTCTCCTTGTGGTCATTTTTGGTTACATTCAATTATTTTATGCCTCAACAACCGGCTTTTATATTGCTTATGGGCTTTGTGGTGGGGTATACGGTACTTGTAAATATTGCTTATAAACACCAAAAAAGAAAGCACAAAAAAAATCCTCCTGTTGAAGATAATTCTTACAGACCTTTTGTAAGTATTATGGTTCCTTGTCATTGCGAGGCAATGGTAATAGGCAATACTATTCAAAATATTATGTCTTTGGATTATGAAAATTTTGAACTTATCGTAATTGATGACAGAAGTACTGACAATACTGCTGAAGTTTTATTTGAATATGAAACCGTTTATCAGGACAAGATGAAAGTTCTTGTGCGTGAACAAGATGCTTTTCCGGGAAAATCCGCTGTTTTGAATGAAGCTATGGATTTTGCTCAAGGAGAAGTTATTTGTGTTTTTGATGCCGATGCTCGTATAAAACCCGATTTTTTAAATAAAATTTTGCCTAAGCTTGCTCCAAAAGATGTTGGTGCTGTGCAGGCAAGAAAAGTTGTTTCCAATCGTGATTTTAATTTTTTAACACGCTGCCAGGATAATGAACTTACTCTTGATAGTCACTTTCAATGCGGTCGCGACTCTATAAAAGGAGCGGTGGAACTTCGCGGTAATGGGCAGTTAATTAAGCGTGAAGCCCTTATTGATGTTGATGGTTGGAATAATTATTCAATTACCGATGATTTGGATTTGTCCACAAAACTTCATCTCAAAGGTTGGGATGTAAGATTTTGCTTTAATGTTGAAGTTTATGAAGAAGCCGTTTTGACTTTCAAGGCTTTAATTAAACAACGTAGACGTTGGATTGAAGGAAGTGTCAGAAGATATTTGGATTATTTTGACCAAATGCTTACTTCTGATAAAATTTCTCTTTTTGCAAGAGTTGATATGCTTGCTTATATCGCAGAATTTTTATTGCCTCTTTGGCTTGTTTCAGAGTGTATTATGCAGACTTTTAAATGGATTCAGGGTTACCCGAATAATATGATGTCTTCTTTTGCTCTTGCTATTGGGCTTGCTTTATTTTTTGTTGCCGGGCTTTTATACAGCTTACGCCGTTATCAAAATTTGTCTTATGTTGATACATTTAAGCAATCTATTGAAACAGCTGTTTATTTGGTGCTTTTTTGGTCACCGCTTGTTATTTGTATAATTCCAAAAATCATTTTTTCAACTCGGTCAATGGATTGGGGTAAAACAAACCATGGAGTTTTGGAGCCGGAAAAACAGCCGCAGGAAGTATAAAAAATGGTTGAACCTAAAAAACAGCTTAAAAACGCAAGAGGATATGAGCCGACTTTAGATGAAAAATATTTTCTAAAGCTGGACTTTAATGAAAATTTAATAGGTCCTTCTCCAAAAGTTTTGGATGCCATAAAAAAAATAACTAAGACAGATATTTGTTTTTATCCAAGTTATCAAAAATTGATTGAAGCAATAGCTTTCGACAGAAACGTTCCGATGGAGTCAGTATTACCCACAAACGGTGCTGATGAAGCTTTGAACTATATAGTAAATACCTTTGTTGAATCTGATGAAAATATTGTCACAGCTTCGCCATATTTTTTAATGAATAGGATTTATGCAAGGATTCCCGATGCGGAATTTCGTGAAGTCGAATATAAAGAAAAGTGGGTTTATCCGATAGAAGATGTTTTGGCGGCGATTGATGATAAAACAAAACTTGTAATAGTAACCAGTCCCAATAGTCCGACAGGAGAGGTTATCTCTGATGATGATTTGATGCGGATAATTCAAAATTCCAAAAATGCTCTTGTTATGATAGATGAAACTTATGGAACTTATGCCAATAAAAGTTATGCCCATTTGACTCAAAAAATTTCTAATGTGGCTGTTGTTAAGTCTATGTCAAAAGATTTTGCTCTGGCCGGTTTAAGGCTTGGGTATATAATTTCTGCCAAGAAAAACATAGATTATATAAGAGTAATCGCAAGTCCTTGCAATGTTAATGCTATTGCGGCTTTGGCAGGCATAGCAGCACTTTCGGACAAAAAGCATCTTGAACATGTTAAAAGTGAAATTCAAAAATCAAAAGAATATTTGGTTAATGAACTTTCTGAATTTGCTACGGTTTATCCGTCGTCAACGAATTTTTTATGTGTGGATTTTGGAGAAAAAGCAACAGCTGTTAATGAAAGACTTTTGCTTCATGGGATTAAGACTAAAATTTTCAATGACGGGATTTTAAAAAATCATTTTAGGCTTACCATTCCTCCTTTGGAATCCGCCAAAAAACTTGTTGAAGTTATTAAGGTTAAAAACCTTGTAGTTTTTGATATGGATGGTGTTTTGGTTGATGTGGAAAATTCTTATAGGCTCGCAATAAAAAAAACTTATGAACATTTTTCAGGGCAAGAGCTTTTAACTGAAAAAATTCAGGAAGCTAAAAATCTTGGCGGGCTTAATAATGACTGGGATTTGACTGAATATTTGCTTGAGCAAAGCGGTATTCTTATAGAAAAAAATCTTATTATAGAAAAATTTCAAGAATTTTATTTTGGTCAAAATGGTGAAGGATTTATTCAAAATGAAGAACTTCTTATTTGTAAAAATGTTTTGAAAAATCTTGCTAAAAATCATCAGTTGGCAGTTTTTACCGGTCGCCCTAAAAAAGAAGCCCTTTTTACGCTTGAATTTTTCGGGATTAAAAAATTCTTTTCTGAAATTATTTCAATGGATGATTTGGATAATGATTTGCAAAAGCCTAATCCTTACGGACTTTTTATGCTTATGAGTAAGCTTAAACCCAAAAATGTATTCTATTTTGGAGATACGATAGACGATATGCAAGCCGCTGCTTCGGCTAAAGTTCAAGGTATAGGCGTTTTGACAAAGCAGAACAAGTCAGGAGAATTTAAAAAACTTTTGAAAACAAATGGGGCTATGGTAGTATTAAATAACGTAAATGACGTAGTCAAACTCAGGGAGTTAAGATAATGCGCAAAGCAGATTATGAAAGAAAAACACTCGAAACAGAAGTGAAAGTTAGTTTGAATCTGGATGGAAGCGGACAAAAAAATTTTTCTACGGGAATTAAATTTTTTGACCATATGCTTGAACAATTTGCGGCGCATGGGCATTTTGATATAGATTTGACAGTTGTTTCTCACGATAAAGATACGCACCATGTGGTAGAAGATGTTGCGATTACACTTGGTGAAGTCTTTAAAAAAGCTCTCGGAGATAAAAAAGGAATAAATCGTTACGGTAAGATGCTTCTTCCTATGGATGAGTCACTTGCTCTTGTGGCAGTTGATTTGAGCGGTCGTCCTTATTCTAATGTGGATGCAAAAATCGAAGAAGAACGTGTCAGTGATTTTGAAACTGTTTTGCTAAAGCATTTTTTTAACAGTTTTTCGGTGGCAAGTCTTTCTACAATTCATATTTCGCTTCTTTACGGTGAAGATACTCACCACAAAATTGAAGCAATTTTTAAGTCTTTTGCCAGAGCTTTAGCCGAAGCTTGTTCAATAAATCAGCTTTATAAAGATTCTGTTCCTTCTACCAAAGGTGTTTTATGAAAGTCGGAATAATTGATTATTGTTCCGGAAACCTCAAAAGTATTGAAAATATGCTTTTATTTTTGGAGCAGGACTACTTTATAGCTACTAAACCTGAAGATATCAAAAAAGCTGATAAACTTATTTTTCCGGGGCAAGGGCATTTTGCTCAGGCTATGAAAGCCCTTGAAGTTTGTGGATTTGTTGATGGAATTAAAGAGTCAGTTTCGGAGGGAAAGCCTTTTTTAGGTATTTGTTTAGGTCTTCAAATACTTTTTGAACGAAGTGAAGAAGCACCTGATGTAAAAGGTCTTGGCATTTTAGAAGGTGATGTTTTAAAGTTTACCGAAGGTAAGATTCCTCAAATAGGTTGGAACAAAATAGAAACTACTTCCAATAATTCTGTCTTGGAGGACAGTTACTATTATTTTGTTAATTCATATTATGTAAGCCCCAAAAATACTGATATAGTTTCAGCTTATAGTGATTATTATTTGAGGTTTGCGGCATCGGTTGAAAAAGAAAATATTATAGCAATGCAGTTTCACCCGGAAAAAAGTGCCGATGCGGGAGTAAAAGTTTTCAAAAAATGGTTAAAACTGTAACAAAACTTTTCACCATTAAGCATTTTTATCGGATATAATAAAATAATAATTATTGATTCAACTTGAGGAAATTGTGTTACAGGAGAAGATAGGAAAAGTCCCACCGCAAAGTGTTGAAGCCGAAGAGGCTTTACTTGGTGCTTTGCTTGTAAATCCCGTTTCGATTACCCGAGTAATAGAAATGCTTTCTGCAGAGAGCTTTTATAAGCCGGCACACAGAGTTTTGTATTCTGCTATTCTTGATTTATTTAATAAGAATGAGCCTGTTGATATCGTAACTGTTTCTGAGTATCTTCGTGATGCTGATAAACTTGAAAAAGCGGGCGGCAGGGCGTATATAAATGATATTGCTTTTAATGTTGTAACTACTGCAAATATTGAGCATTATGCCAAAATTATTTCAGAAAAAGCTACTTTACGAGAGCTTATTGTCGCAGGGAATGAAATTATTGCAACGGCTTATGATGAAGGGAATTCAGATGCTACGCTTGATACAGCGGAAAAAATGATTTTTTCAATTGCGCAAAAAAAGACCGTTACGGATTTGATTCATGTAAAAGACCTTGTTGTTACAAGTTATGAACAAATTGAAGCCAGGTATAACAATCGCAATGAATTATCAGGTGTTCCGACAGGTTTTTATGATTTGGATAGTCAAACATCGGGTTTAAATAAATCAGATTTGATTATTCTAGCCGCTCGTCCGGCAATGGGAAAAACTTCATTTGCTCTAAATATAGCTTTGAATGTGGCACTTAAAAAGAAAGTTCCTGTTGCGATATTTTCATTAGAGATGTCCAAAGATCAGCTTGTGCAAAGACTTTTGTGTTCTCATGCGGAAATTGATGCTTCAAGACTTCGCTCCGGTCATATGCAGTCTGAAGATTGGGCCGCTTTAACAAAATCTATGGGTACACTTGCTGATGCTCCTATTTTTATTGATGATACACCTGCTGTTAATGTTATGGATATTCGTGCAAAATGCCGCAGACTTACTATTGAACATGGTAATTTGGGACTTATTGCAATTGACTATTTGCAGTTGATGGAGGGATCCGATAAAGGTCGTTTTGACCGTGTTCAAGAAATTTCTGCTATATCAAGAGGTTTAAAACAGCTTGCCCGTGAGCTTAATGTCCCTGTTATAGCACTTTCTCAGCTTTCTCGAGCTGTAGAAGGAAGACAAAGCAAAAAACCTATGCTTTCTGACCTTCGTGAATCAGGATCTATCGAGCAGGATGCAGATATAGTTATGTTTATTTACCGTGATGATTATTATAACCCTGAAAACCTTGAATCTAAAGGAAAAGCGGAAATTATCATCGCAAAACAGCGTAACGGTCCTGTTGGAAGCGTAAATCTTTTGTTCCAATCAAATATTACAAAATTCAAAAATCCGACAACAAAAGTTGTGGATTTTTAGAGCTTTCCACGAGATTCCAAAGCTTTTTGCAATTCAGATTTAGTGACTTCTTTACTATCAAAAAACAGCCTGTCATTATCTGAAATAAGTATTGTTTTCATAGTTTTAAACAAGTCTTGTAATGTTTCGACTGTTCTGATACCCAAGTTATAAGTATCATCAATTTTCGAGTAAACAAAATTTGTCACAGCCCCTGTTTTATCTCCTTTATATACTTCCAAGTCTTCTGCTATTACAGAAAAATCAATATTATTTTTTTTAAAAATATCAACAAAAAAACTTACAATAGATGGTGTCTCATCATCACCTCCCGCAACAAGTCCTCTTAAACCTTTTCCCAGGCTTTCAATATAAGGACTAACTCCATCTATCGCAGATGAATAATGAAAAGCCAGGGCTTTTTCGGAATTATTGACGCAACCTCCCACACAACAGGACAAACCATAAGTCCCTACAAATTTGTCTATAACAGGAATTTCATCCCCTTCTGCAACTTTAATTCCAGGAGTATAAAAATACTTCATCATAAATTTATCATATGGTAAAACATTTATATTCGAACCAAAAGATACTCTGTCCATTTTTAACCAACTTTCATGCTGATAAAAAACAAAGCATATCTTTAATTGATTAAATATATATATTTGTTAAAAAATATTTACAGTTCAGTTTTATTCCGATTAATAAATTCAACAATAGTAGAAAACACTTCAGAGAGGACTTCGGCGCGTTCTTCCGGTGAAAGTATTTTAAGCAGCTTAACAGCCGAATGGAGAGTTTCCGATTTGTCGTACCATCGATGACGGTCCGCTATATATTCAATTTCCGAGATAAAATCATCGGGGCGAATATTTTTTTGCATTAAAACTTGAATAATCTCTGATGCAATGGTGTTTTGTGCATCAAGAGGAAGTTTTTGCAGTAATTGAAACAAGAGTTTTAAATTGTCATCTTTATCATACCATCTTAAATTTGGCATTTAGTACCTCAAATTTGGATTTCTTGCTGCAAGTGTTTCATCAATTTTCAAAACAGGAGTTGTATGCGGTGCATTCAAAACTATTTCTGGATTTTCTTTTGCTTCCTGTGAGATTTTTTCCATAATTTCCACAAAATTATCCAAGACCTCTTTTGATTCTGACTCAGTAGGCTCAATCATTATAGATTCATTTACTATAAGGGGGAAATACACCGTTGGTGGGTGAATTCCGTAATCCATCATTCTTTTTGCAATGTTGAGAGTATGAATACCTTGTGGTGATTGTTTTTCGCTTGATAAAACAAACTCATGCATGCAGGTAATATCATAAGGAAGCGCATACGAATTTTTCAGGCATTCTTTTAAGTAATTTGCGCTCATAACAGCATCTTCTGATACTTTTTTGAGAGATTTTCCCTGCATTAAAATATAAGTATAAGCTCTGACTAAAATACCGAAATTTCCGTAAAAAGCCTTAACTTTTCCGATGGAATCAGGCAAATTGTAATTTTTAAAATATTTTTTACCATCAAAATCTACAATAGGCACCGGCAAAAAGTCTTTAAGTTTTTTAACTACTCCGACAGGTCCTGCTCCTGGTCCGCCACCGCCATGAGGTGTTGAGAAAGTTTTGTGCAAATTTATGTGAACAATATCAAAGCCCATTGCCGCAGGGGTTGTAATTCCCATAATCGCATTCAAATTCGCACCGTCATAGTACAAAAGAGAACCATTTTCGTGTACAAGTTTTGAAATTTCAAGAATATTTTCTTCAAAAATCCCTAAAGTATTGGGATTTGTCATCATAATAGCTGCAACATCACTATTTAAAACTTCTTTTAATGCTTCAGTAGAAACTTGCCCTTTTTCATTTGACTTGATTTCAATAATTTCAAAACCGCACATTCTTGCCGTTGCAGGATTTGTTCCGTGAGCAGAATCAGGTACAATTACTTTTTTGCGAGTTTCGCCCTTTTTTTCAAAATATTTTTTTACAATCATCATTCCGACAAATTCGCCATGAGCTCCTGCTGCAGGTTGTAATGTGACAGCATTCATTCCTGTGATTTCTTTCAGGTTTTCCTGAAGTTTGAACATAAGCTCCAAAGAACCTTGAGCGTTTTCTTCCGGCACTTCTGGATGAAGTCCTGTAAATCCTTCCAAAGCAGCGGTTTGTTCGTTTACTTTAGGATTATATTTCATAGTGCATGAACCTAAAGGATAAAAACCTTTTTCGATACAGAAATTTTTGTTTGAAAGTTCTGTAAAATGACGCATAACCTCTAACTCTGAAACTTCAGGAAGCACAGGTTCTGATTCTCTTTTAAGATTATCAGGCAAAAAATAATCATATCTTGCATCACATTTTAGGTCGATGCCGATTTGTCCTTTTTTTGATTTTTCAAAAATCAGCTTACTCATCCGCAATCTCCTTTGCTGCTTCGATATATGTTTCTACATCTTCTTCTGTTGTTATTTCAGTTGTGCAGACAAGTATTTTATTTTCGGATATTTTTATACCTGCTAAAATCCCTTTTGATTGCATTTTTTCCAAAAACGCATCAGAATTTACAGGTAGTTTGAGTACAAATTCATAAGCAAAATCAGAATTGCAAAGTTCAAAACCTTCTATTTGACAAAGTTTTGATGCGAGTTTTTTTGCGTTTTGAACTGAGGATAAAAATACTTTTTTAAGTCCATTGTATCCCATCAGTGACATATAAACAGTTGCGCAAAGAGTCATCAATCCTTGGTTTGTACATATATTGCTTGTTGCGCGTTCACGTTTAATGTGTTGTTCCCGAGCTTGCATTGTAAGCGTAAAAGCCCTTTTTCCTTCTTTATCAAGACTTGCTCCGACTATTCTTCCGGGCATTTGACGCATATGAGCTGATTTTGTTGCCATGTAACCGCCATGAGGACCACCGTAGTTCATAGGAAGCCCCAAGCTTTGGAAGTCTCCGACTACTATATCTGCTCCGAATTCACTTGGAGGTTTTATCTGGCTTAAAGAAACAAGATCTGCGCAAACTACAAATAAAACTCCGGCATCTTGGGCAGATTTAGCAGTTTTTTCAATATTTTCAAGAGAACCGTAATAATTAGGCATAGCAATTAAAATACAAGCATAATCACTCGAAATCTCAGCTGATTTAGTTTTGAAATCATCCTCTACAGGCAAATAGTCAACTTGAACACCAACGCCATGTGAGTATGTTTCAATAACTTTTTTGTACTCAGGATTTATTCCTTCTGATATTAAAATTTTGTTTTTGCGTTTTGTTCTTACAGCCATTAAGACCGCTTCAGCGCAAGCAGTTGCACCATCATAAACAGAGGCATTCGCAACATCCATTCCTGCCAAAGAACAAATCATTGACTGAAATTCATATATCATTTGCAAAGTTCCCTGAGAAATTTCAGGCTGATAAGGCGTATATGCGGTAATAAACTCAAAACGGCTCGCAACAGATGAAATTGCTGCGGGAATAAAACGATTATAGCAGCCTCCGCCTAAAAAACTTCTAAAAGAGAGATTATTTTTTGAGGCGAGTTTTTTTATTTCAGAATAAGCTTCAAATTCACTCATTCCCTCAGGCAAATTAAGTTCCGTTCTAGCTTCTTGCGGTATATGCGCAAAAAGTTCTTCGACAGATGAAGCCCCGATTTTTTTTAGAATTTCACATCGGTCTTCCTGTGTAAAAGCTGAAAAATTATACAAAATTTACTCCACTTCCGCTTTATAATCTTCATATTCAAGCGCATCGATCAAATCTTCATCCAAAGAAGATGCTTTTATTTTAATTAGCCAGCCATCTGAGTAACAATCTTCGTTTACGAGCTCAGGTTTTTCCAGTAAGGCTTCATTTATTTCAATAATTTCTCCTGAGACAGGCATATAAACTTCTGATGCGGCTTTAACGGATTCTATTGCACCAAAAGATTCACCTTTTTCAAATGTTGCGCCTACTTCGGGAAGTTCTACAAAAACTATATCCCCAAGTTGTTCTACAGCATAATCGGTTATTCCCGTTGTGCATATATTTCCTTCATGAAGAATGTATTCATGAGTCTTTGTACATAATATTCCTTCAGGTACGTTCATTAATGCTCCTTTCTCCTATTTCGCATATGATTTCGCTATAAAAGGTTTTTTTACTATGCGGGCAAGATGCAATTTGCCTCTTATTTCAATTTGAAATTCGTCTCCGATTTTTAAGCTTGTATCATTTATATAAGCAAGCCCAAAAGAAATTTTGCTTGTTGGCGACATGGTTCCGCTTGTTACTATGCCGGAAAAGTTTCCGTTTATAAAAATTTTATCATCGCTTCTTGCGATGCCTCTTTCTATAAGTTGGAAGCCTACTAATTTTTTTGATGTGCCTTTTTCAATTTGCTCTAAAATAATTTTTTTACCGTGATACGAAGCAGTTTTATCTTTAGGAACAGACCATTTTAGACCTGCTTCAATCGGAGTGGTGTTTTCTGTAATTTCATGACCATGCAAAGGTAATGCCGCTTCAAGACGCAAAGTATCACGCGCTCCCAGTCCGATAGGTTCAAGTTTAAATCCTTCTCCGTCTGTAAGTATATTTTGCCAAATTTTTACAGCATTTTCATTTTTTGTCAAAATTTCAAAACCATCTTCTCCGGTGTAGCCTGTTCTTGAGATAAAAAGTTCTAAGTCATAAATTTTAGCATTTGTAAAATGCATAAATTCGGGCTGATTTTCTTTTTTTAGGCCTGCTTTTTCCATTATCGCAGAAGCATTTGGTCCTTGAAGTGCAATAAGAGAATATTCATCAGAAACATTTTCAATTTTTACTTCGAAATTTTTTGAATGATTTTTTATCCATTCAAAATCAATTGCAATACGTGATGCATTTACGACAAGCATAAATTTTTCGTTTGAAATTTTATAAATGAGCAAATCATCTATTATCCCCGCATTATCATTAGTCAGTTGACAATAAATAACTTTATTTTCAGGCATAGTTTCGATATTTTGGGGAACAATTGAATTTAAAAAATTTATAGAGTCTTTGCCTTCGATAAAAAACTCGCCCATATGTGAAACATCAAAAAGACCCGCATAATTTCTTACCGTATAATGCTCTTGAACGATTCCTCTATATTGAAGAGGCATATTCCAACCGGCAAACGGAACAATTTTTGCTCCGAGTTTTTCATGTTCTGCAAGTAATGAGGTACTTTTTATCATATCTATCCCTATAAATAAATGCCTTCTTAATTGATTGTTAAGCGAAAAAATGTATTTGTCAACAAATTAACTTTACTTCATTTTTCGGGAGTGATTTTATTTGCAAAGAAGATTTATTTCAGTATATAATATATAATAAATTAAAGATTTGGGAGCGAGATTTAATGAATTTAAAAAATAAACTTGTAGATGATTTGCTAAAAAAAGACAAAAAAATCTCTCAAGCGGCGGCAAGTGAAATTATCAATAATGCGGATTTGGATGCTTGGGTTTATTTAGTTGAAAACGCAGATTATATCTTGGATTTTATAAAAAGAAACGCAACCCAAAAACTTTTTATGGAGTGTAATTCTCAAAATATTTTTAATTTATTTGAATTTTTAGATTATCATTCTCCTGATTTGGATGAATTTGTCGCCACTGCTTTTGCTGAATTTTGTAATGATGAAATTGTGGATGCAATGTCAGAATTTTTGAAAAACGGAACAAATCAGCAAAAAGCTTATGCTGCAAAGTTCTTTTCAATTGTAACAAAGCCAGAAACAGCAGAATTTTTATTTGAGGCGTCAAAAAGTGATTATGCGCCACTTACTGATAATTGTGCTTTAGCTTTAGGGGCTTTGAGAGACAAAAAATCTTACGAGTATTATCTTGAACTTTTAGCTAATGAAGATGAGTGGAAAGTTCTTTCTGCGGCTGGATTTTTAAGTTTATATGGAGATAAAAACGCTATTTTGCCAATGTTGAGAGTTATGAGTAATTTTAATATGTCTGAACATATAGCCGGAGAAATAGCTTCTTTAGAAAAACTTAGTGTTTTATTTAAAGATGAAAATCAAGAAATACAGGAGCTGTCATTAGAATGTTTTGATAATATCCTTTCAGGACTCGTACAAATTTGGTCGTTGAGCGCTTTATTCTCTTTTGAAGTTAAAGCTTGCATAGGAAAACTTTTTGAACTTCTTAAAGAGGGAGGCGTTTTCCGTAACAAGTATTCACAATTGCTTTTGAAGGCTAAAAACCGTTTAGAGTTTTATAACAATAATGATGAATATAAGTATGACGAAGACAGAAATACTCTTCAGGAATTGGAAGATATTTGCGGAATTTTAAATTCTTACCCGGAATCTTTTTGGGAAGCACAAATAGACAATGTTTTTGAAGAACTTGATAGTGACAGCCAAAAAAGAAAAATCGCAGCGCTTAATCTTATATCTGACATGAAAATTGATTATGCAGCTCAAGAATTGCTGAAAAAATTAAACACTGATGATGAAAAAATGTTGTGTGAAATTATTATTGCAATTTCAAATGTGGGCGGAATTTCTCAAATTTCAAATAAAGATGAAATTTTATCAAAAATTCAAAATGCAACTTTAAAAGCAATTATCGAAAATATTTTTTTGACAGCGGTATAATTTGACTCATCTTTTTAGAGGATTAACATGCTCTAAAAATCCCTTAATATAATTATATTAACGGGGGGATATCGGGTTATGGTACAAAATTTGGAATCATCTAATATTATTAGTCCGCAAGAAATGCACCAAAGAGTGCTTATGCAAAAAATGTATTCTTATGACAAGGATACAAAAACAGGTTTGAGCAAAGCAGAATTGAATAAATATATTATGGATTCACAGTTTAGCGGAAGTGAAGTTCCTGAATTTGCGCAAAAACTTGTAGAAAAATTTAATGAAGTAGACCAAAACAAAGACGGCCAGCTTTCTTCTAATGAAATTAATTCTTTGCAAAATTATAGAGGGCTTTGGAGTGTAAATAATTTGGGTATTTCTGCTCAGGCAGGTTTACAGGCAAGTCCTGAATCAAAATCTTTGATAGGTGCTAATGCGACAGATCTTTTGAGTAAAAATATTCAAAGCCTTGTAAAAAAAGGTTTAGATTGTATTCAATCAAATCCCCAACTTATAACCAAACTTGAGGAAACTGTCCATAAAATCATATAAAGAAATGATGTGCGATGCTTGAAATCCAACTAAACTGACTTTATGTAAGAAAAGAAAGTTTATGGTTGGAGATACAGCACTATGAGTACATTGAATGCAAGCTCGATGTTTGCGAGCGCTTATTATGGTTTACAAAATGCATATCAGTTTGCCCTTAAAGACGGGACAGACGGAATAACTCAATCAGATTTGTTTGGACTGAACAATAAGTATGGCTATGTTCAAAATTCTGCATTTTCAAGTTATATGGCTACAAATTTTAAACAGCTCGATAAAAACAGTGACGGAAAAATTAATGGTGAAGAGATGTCTTCTGTTATGAACACCTTTTCAAAACAGGGAATGACTTATGACCAGTTGGTTTCTTTGTCAGGTTCTGCGGGTGTAAATTCTAATGATTTGAATACTGTTTTAAATAATTTTCGAAAAATTGACCGTAATGGTGACGGAAGGGTTTCTCAAACGGAAATCCAGTATTTTAATGCTAATAAACAAATTACGAATAAACTTGATGAACTTAAAAAATCAAGACGTTCGGATAT
Organism: Cyanobacteria bacterium OH_PDB_112; assembly: GCA_023457295.1. Lineage (GTDB taxonomy): Bacteria > Cyanobacteriota > Vampirovibrionia > Gastranaerophilales > CAJFVJ01 > JAEWLZ01. The sequence goes on along the minus strand of JAEWLZ010000174.1, from coordinate 177 downwards.
TTCAATAATGTATTCTGATGATAATGATGACGATGATGATACTTCATCAAGTTTCACTTCAGTTTCGAGTGTAATTTAAGATTTTTAAATCCCCTGATAATTAATTTTAAAAAAGCCCTGCATTTGCGGGGCTTGTATTTATAATAAAAAATTTTAAAAATTAAGTTTGATTAAATT
>JAEWLZ010000173.1 GCA_023457295.1 Cyanobacteria bacterium OH_PDB_112 | reverse complement strand
CCCTGAAGTATTAATTTTTTACAATTTATTACCCTTGTGCTAGGCTTTTATGAGAGGTATTTATGCAACAAACACAAAACATAGAAGAAATAATTCAAAACGCAGAGCAAAATCTGCAAAAAGAGTTCGAAAATCTCGAACGGATTTGCCTTTATAACCAAAAAAAAGTTCTTGATGCTTTTCGCGAAAACCGCATAGCAGAAGAGCATTTTGCAACTGTATCAGGCTATGGTCATGATGATATGGGGCGTGAAGCGATAGATAAAACTTTTGCTCGGATTTTTAGAACGCAAAAAGCAATCGTCCGTCCACATTTTGTGTCAGGAACACACGCTCTTGCATGTGCATTATTTGGCAACCTTCGTTACGGAGAAAAGCTTGTTAGCATTGCGGGACGACCTTATGACACTATGGAAGAAGTTATTGGTTTGCGTGGAAATCACAGAGCTTCACTAGCCGGACATGGTGTCCAATATTCTGAAGTTCCTTTGCGTGAAGGTCTTTTTATTGATTTTGAAGCGATTGAAGCGGCAATTGACGAGTCGGTCAATATGGTCTTGATACAGCGTTCTCGAGGTTATTCTTTGAGAGAGCCGATTACAATTGCTATGATGGATAAGATTATAAAAATTGTAAAATCTAAAAACCCAAACTGTATTTGTTTTGTGGACAATTGTTATGGCGAATTTACAGAAATGTTTGAACCCACAGAAGTCGGAGCTGATTTGATGGCTGGTTCTCTTATCAAAAATCCGGGTGGCGGAATTGTTGAGGCAGGCGGATATATTGCAGGGAAATCAGAATATGTTGAGCAGTCCGCTATGAGGCTTACAGCGCCAGGTATTGCCGGTAATGGTGGTGCAATGCTTAATCAGTCAAGGTTGATTTTACAGGGGCTTTTTATGGCTCCTTCCATTGTCAAAGATGCAATCAAGGGCGCAGTTCTTGCGGCAAAGGTATTTGAGGAACTTGGTTTTAAGACTTCACCCCATTATACAGAACTTCGTTCGGATATTATTCAAACAATTGAATTTGGGGCGGCGGAGCCTTTGGAAAAATTCTGTCGCGCACTTCAGGCGAGTTCTCCAGTTGATTCTTATGTTACTCCTGTTCCTGATGATGTTCCGGGTTATGATGACAAGCTTATTATGGCAGGCGGAAGTTTTATTGAAGGTTCGACCATTGAGCTTTCAGCGGATGGTCCTTTACGTGCGCCTTATGTTGCGTATATGCAGGGCGGGCTTAATTATGCGCATGTCAAAATTGCTATTATGAATGTTTTGAAAGAGATTTAGAGGTAAAAGAGATATTTTCCGCCTGTGCAATCATAGATTGCTACGGCGGCTTCGTCCAGTATATTAAAATGAAGTTCACTCTTCATTTCAATATACATCCGTAATATAAAAAAAAGCCTGCATTTTGTGCAGGACAGACGAAAAAATTATTTTTTGTATTAACTAAGTGATATTAATTTTGTCTTTCATATTTTTGAATACCGGGGAAGTCATTGCGGCCTGTTGTTTTTTGAGTTATCCAATATTGAATTTGAGGTATAGCAGTTGATAGGAAGTATCCGGAAATAGCCATACCTGCACCCCAGTAACCAAGTTTTGTAACAAGGTTTCTTGTTTTCATTTTATTCAAGAAATCTTTTGTTATGTCTTTTTTACCTTCTTTTCCTGCTTGAGTCAGAATACTTTCGGCATAGTCTATAATAGATTGACGTTTTTTATCAACTTTTTTCTGAGCTATAAATTTAACAGGATTCATTGCTTTACCACCTGTTGAATCATCAATAAGCTTGTTAATAAATTCAGCATCATTTAACATTCCGTTATGGAATAAGTTTGTAAGCTGTGATTTGGTTAATATAGCCTTGTCCACTTGTTTTGGCTGAAGGTTTGATAATTTTTCAGCCTTGGTTTTCAAATTTGCAGCCAAAGATTTATCATTGATGTTTTCATCAATGAATTTATGCATTTTATCAACAGTTGTGATGTCATTTTCAAATATTTTGGCAGAATTTTCAAAAACAGCGTCCGAAACCTGCCTTGTTCCGAAGAGTTTTGTTTTGAAGTCTTCTTTTGACATAGAACCTGAAATGCTGAATTCTTTATCCATTTTTTCATGCAATTGATGTGCTATATCAGGATTCAATTCGGTATTTTTACCTTTTAAAGAATCAACAGCACATAATCCCATATAAATTAATGGGGTACAAGCTAAATAGAAGAAAGAAGAACTTAAATCTCTGAATAAAATTTCATTTCTTTCATATTGATTTCTTGCGTTGACTGCACGACCTGTGAATAAACCGCCATCTAGGGTCAAAAGTTGAGTTGCTTTATCATTTTCCAGCTTATATGCTGCTAATTCGAAGAAGGTTCCACCGTTAAATTTGGGATCTCCCGCACTTCCGCGGGACATAGTTAAAGATTCATTTATATCAAGATTTTTTGCTTGTTGTGATGAAGAAACCAAGGGTCACCGGCACTACCGCGTGACATTACCAAAAACTCATTTATATCAAGCTTTTTCTGATGTTGCCTTGTTGGGATTTTTATAGGTTCTGTCGGAGTTGAATCAGGAGATTCTTTTTTTAGAAGATATTTTGTAATATTTTGATTTATTTTAGGCAAGGCAAAACCCATAAATCCAATTGCAAGAGCTGCACTGGCAGCTATTTTAGAGAATTTCAAAGCAGCAATCATTTTTTTTGTTGAATCATTTTTGATATTTTGCGTTACATTTTCAAAAGGTTTTCTTACATTATCTCTTCCTGTATCAAAATTGAAATCTTTTAATCCTGTTTTTTGTTTAATTTTGCCTACTTTATTAATTAAAAAATCGAAACCTTTGTTTAAAACTTCTATACCCCAAAGCCAAACTATTGCAGCTACGGTTTCTTCCGTAAATCTTTCCCTTGCTTCAATAGATCCGCCACGTTGTTGCGCTTGGTATGTTCTACCCGCCATTACCGTTGTTTCAAGTAATATGACAGAGGTAAGAGTGCCCGGAGTACACAATTTTGATACAAATTTTCGGACATTCTTATTATTTGCAAAATTATTAATGTTTTTGTTCGTATATATACTCAAATCACTTAGCCTGACATCTGCCTAATAATACTTAACTAACTTTTTTCGTCTTAAAAATATTCGTCTACTCAATTAAAAGTTAAACAAATTAAAAATTGCTATTAAGTTGCTTTTTTTGCTTCAAATTGAAACACTTTGTAACATGAAAAAGAGGACATTTATGTCCTCTTTTTCAGACTTTGTTGTTTTGGATTTATTCCAAAACAACTTTTACTTTATGTTAGAGAATGTCCAAGCATCCAAGTTTGGATTTTCTGCAACTCTAACAGAAGATGTATCGTCACCTTCTTCTTTTCCTCCTTGGGCAATCGGTTTGTAGATTCTATTGTAGTATTCGATTACCATACGGTCAGAATTGAAATAAGCTTCAGATGTTTTGATGGCATTTCTCATTAAAGTTGCCCATTTAGCTTTATTTCCGTAGTAAGTAGGAATGATATCATTTTCAATCATGCCCATAATACATTCATAATCTTTCCAGTGACGTTCTTCCCAAGCGATATCATCGTCAAGACCTGGGTAGTTAACTGTGTAACCGTTCAAGCCAGTAAATGTACCTTCAACAGCCCAGCCGTCATAAATAGACAAGTGCAAGGCACCGTTCATATTAGCTGACATGCCTGATGTACCTGATGCTTCGAAAGGACGAAGAGGTGTGTTCATCCAAACATCAGTTCCTTTTTTGAGTAATGCGCTTAGTTTTAATTCGTAATTTGGAAGAACTACAACATTTTTCAAGTCATAAGAATGTTTTAAAATATTGTTAAACATTTCTCTTCCCATAGTGTCATCAGGGTGGAATTTACCTGAGAAAATAAGTTGAACTTTATTTTCATTTAGCAATTTTGTAATTCTGTCTTTGTCCATGAAAATTAACCAAGCACGTTTATAGTCGGCAAATCTTCTTGCCCAAGTGATAGTTAATACATCAGGATCGAATCTTTTCCCTGTTGTGTCCGCAATATATTCAAACAATTCTTGCTTCATTTCACGTTTTGCCGCCAACAATTCCTGATCAGATTTAGAAGCATTAATTCTTTTATCTTGCCAGTAGTGAAGATTTACAGCGTTAGTGATAGCTCGGATTGGACATCTGCCTTCAACCCACTCCCACATTTTGTTTGCAACCAAACCATGAAGCTGTGATACAGCATTTGAAATGCGGCTGAGTCTTAGAGCAGCAACTGTTAAAGAGAAGTTTTCTCCGCCTAAATCAACAGCTTGATGTCTTGACATGCCTGCGAAGAAACCGCCTTCCAATAAAGTATCTACCCAGTGAACTTCATTACCGGCTGCCACAGGAGTATGAGTTGTAAATACTGTCATTTCTCTTACTTTGTGGAAGTTATAATTGTTTTGTCTTAATAATTCAAATGCCGCAGGAAGAGCATGTCCTTCGTTCAAGTGAATAATATCAAAATTAACACCTGCTGCTTGAAGAACTTTTACGCCTGCAATACCCAAAATAACTTCTTGGCTGATTCTGATTTTTTCATCACCGTCATAAAGTCTATGAGAAATTCTTCTTGCTTCTTCAGTATTTTCTGGGATATCAGTTGTCAAAAGATATACAGGTACAGCCCCAAATAATTCGGGCTCTACTCTAAATGCTTTGACTTTGACGTTTTGACCGAAAACATCGACATCAACAGTGATATCTAAATCGGTTAAAAAGTCATACTGTTTTCTTGTGAAAGCAACTTCTACGTTGCCCTCAGAGTCAATTCTTTGATCATAATAGCCATAAGACCACAACATGGTAACTCCGACCATCGGAAGACCAAGATATCCGGCAGATTGCATGTGGCTTCCTGCCAAAAAGCCCAAGCCGCCCGAATAAGTACTCAAAGACTGGTCAAGTGCTATTTCCATTGAAAAATATGCTACGTTTGGTAATGTCATAATTAAAGTCCTTTTTGTCTCTTCTATTTACTTCTTAATTTTAAAGTATGTTTATTAAAACACACATTGCATTTTGAGTGAAGATTAAGTTTATAAAACTTTACCTTTATTGCTCAAAACCCTTTTATTTTAAGCCTTTTGGGCTTGTTTTTCAGATGTCCTGATTTTTTTTGCATAATAACATTATACGAAACAAATTCTTACTGGGAAATGCTTTGAAAACCCCTGTTTGGCAAGGGTTTAGTCTACTCTTCCCAATATGTTGCGCATGAAGTAGGAGTTTCCCAAACTGATACTTTATAAACAAGCGGATTAAGGTTCTTCATTTCTTTATATATAAATTTTGAAATCATTTCGCTGGAAGGGCTTTCACCTTCAAAAATTTCAAGGCTGTTAAGGTCTTTATGGTCTAATAAATTCAAAACCGAATCGAGTTGTTTCTTCAGAACTTTGAAATCTATCAAGATATTTGATTTATCAAGTTTATTGCCTCTTACATAAACTTCGACAAGCCAATTATGACCATGCTGATTTTCGCAATCACCTTCATAATTTAAAAGATGATGCGCCGCTGCGAAGTGTTTTTCGACTTTTATTTCCCACATTTGTTTTTTACCTGTTTTATTATCTTTTTCATTTATAATAATAAAAGAAAAATAAAGGAAAACCAAATGAATAATTTTTTAGACACAGCCATAAAAGCAGCAAAAGAAGCGGCAGTAATTCAACTTGAATATTTGAATAAAGAACTTGATATTCAAACAAAAGCCAGTGAATTTGATCTTGTAACAAAAGCTGATAAGCTTGCTGAGGCGAAAATCATAGAAGTTATTTCAAAAGTTTTTCCTGAACATTCTTTTTTAGCAGAAGAAAGCGGTAAAGCAACCAGAGATAGTGATTATTTGTGGATTGTAGACCCTATTGACGGGACGGTAAATTATGCTCACGGTTTTCCTCAGTTTTGTTGCTCAATAGGTCTTTATTTTAAGGAAGAAGCTTTGTTGGGGGTTGTTTATGACCCTTGTCGTGATGAACTTTTTACGGCTCAAAAAGGTGAGGGAGCTTTTTTGAACGGACAAAAAATTTCGGTGAGCAAAATTGATAGTTTGAAAAAAGCTCTTTTGGCAACAGGTTTTCCCGCTTTAAAAGATGAATTGCTTCAAAAAAATCTTGAATATTTTAAAGCTTTTTTGGGTAAATGTCAGGCGATTCGTCGTCCGGGTTCTGCCGCACTTGATTTATGTTATGTGGCTTGCGGGCGAATTGACGGATTTTGGGAATTGGGATTATCTCCGTGGGATACTGCCGCAGGTGCGCTTTTGGTACGTGAAGCAGGCGGTATTATAACAAATTTGGATAATGATTTTTTTGATTTAAATATAAAAGGCTTAATAGCTACAAATGGTCTTATTCATTCGCAAATTAAAGATGTAATTGACCATTCCGTGTAATTATACTTACATAACGCGGATATTTGTATTCAAAAAAACTGCATTTGAATTTTCCGCATGGCATATAAGGTATTTCAAGTTCTTCCAATAGTTCTTTTTGAAGAATATATTCATCTTCGTCTTGATTTACCAGAAGCATAACACCGTCTTCTGTAAGATCATTAAAAGCTTTTTCAAGCATTTCTTTAGGTTTGAAAAATTTTTTCGGCAAACCCCACATTTTATGGGGATAGTTGGATACAAAAGGCAAAATCCATATAATATAGTCATATTTGCCTATATGCTGCATAAAATCTCCTACTATATAATTTGCTCCCAAAAGACCTTCTGAATGATATTTTGCAGCATCATATCGGGAATAAAAATTTGAATAAACACGATAAGCGTCAAGTTCTATGCCGTCAAGAGTTAAATTCCCCTGAGGGGTGAATTTTTTAAAAAAAGAATGCTCCGCTTTTGCGTAAGACCAGTTTTTTGAACCTATATCAAGGACTTTAAGTTGTTTTTTTCTCTTAGGACGGAGATAATCATCTAAAAGTTCAAGCACAAAAAGGTTTTCAAGATAATTAGAACGTGATGAAGTTTCTCTGAATTTTTTTAAATTATATCTGCGAATAAGACGTTCTTCTTTTGTGCTGATTTTTTCATCAAAAATTCCTTCTTTGTTTTCGGGTGTATCCTGATAACCTTTGCGAGAAAACCTGAATAAGTTTCTTAGATAAAAATCAATACGGTTTTTCATAGTGTCCTTTTTTTATTAAAAATACAAAAACGTTACACATATTTTACTTTAAAAGTAAAAACGTATAACGCTTTTTTATTTTTAAATAATAATTTTGTTTCTAGTTTTTTTTGTTTTTAGCTTGTTCTTTCAGTTGATTTTGCCAGGCATCCATAGCACTCATTATGAAATTACTTTGAACTTCTGTCATTTGAAGTTGTTTGTCTCGAGCAGCAATATGAGCCATAGAGCCAAAATTTGTTTTTGAAAAAACATCAGTATCCGGGCCACCGGGATTTATACGCATACCGCGTATCATACCTAAATGAGATTGTCTTGCCTGCATTCCGGCATAAGCTGCATTGTTGTACTGATTGATTGTTTGTAATTGTGCCAGTAAGTTCATTATCATGGGCGCACCCTCCCTACTTGCTAACCTGACCTTCTACAATTATAGCAGTTAGCCCTTTTTTTGCAATAACCAATTTAAATTATATTTACAAAAGTAAAGGATTTTAAATATTAAACACTAAAACACCCGCCTTTTGGAGGACGGGTGCTTTAATATTTAACTTAATATTTCTATTGTACAGGCGGTTTTTTTGATTTGTCACAAGCCTCTAAGACTTCTTCGACAGCTTTTTCATCAAGAGAACCCCCGTTTTTGTTAATTTTATCTAGTAAATATCCATATTCCGGGAAAAAGTCTTTTCTTTCATCCCAAGGAACACCAAAAGCAGCACCTGTTTTTTGGATTGCTTCTTTATATTTTTCGGGACTTATTTTTTTTAATTCTGTATCGGAAATTACACCATCCTGACTTTTATCAAAAATGGTAAAAACAGCAGTACCTTGTCGTAGGTATTTGTCTTGAGGTTTAAAGCCGTCTTTTGCAGCTTTTTGAATTAAAACGCTTCTTTCAATTCCGGCTGTTTTGTCTATATTTTTCATCTTTTTCTCCTTTTTTATCTCTCTAATATATCGTACGTATATATTAAAAAACTTTTAAGATAAAAAAGTTGCCTATTTGTTACATCTTGAAACAAATACAAATTACCTTGTAACTGTATGAAAAACAGTAATACGATATTTCAAATAGTTTGATATTACTTTAAAATAACGCTTGTTCAAATTTTTTAGGTAATAAAGTCTTAAATTGAAAAGTTTGGACTTTTTCCGTATGCTCTTATAAAATATACAAAAAGGAGAAATTATGCGTATACTTACACCCGATATTAAGGCACTTTTTAGAGCAATCCCTAAGGCAGAACTTCATGTGCATCTTGCGGGCGCATATCCTATGTATAAAATGCGCGAATTTTTCCGTGAGAAAGGAATATCTGAATATCAAATAGCGCGCGCGACTTCGCCGCAGGATTTGTATAATGATTTGACCGATTTTGTGAATTTTTATCTCAGTATCGCAGAACTTGTTCAAGAGGAAGGACATCTTGAGCAGGTAACAGAAGCTGTTTGCCTTAAGGCGGCAGAAGACAATGTAAAATACCTTGAGCTTAAGTTGGCAGGTTGTGAGCTTGCTCCTGTGGCAACCGAAACGCCTGAAGAACGACGCGCTCTCCGTGAAAAAATGTATACAGCTATAAGAAAAGGAGTTGAGTCCGCGCGCAAAAAACTTGCCGAACGTGGATTTAAGCAAGTTGTGAGGTATGTTTATACAGCAGAAAGGCACAATCCTTCAGAGGTTTCTTTTGAAGAAGCCAAACAGGTTGTGGAATGGACAAAAACCCATGGCGATTTTGTCGGATTTGATTTGGCGGGAGACGAAATAAATTTTTCTGTAAACAAACACAAAGAAGCTCTTGATTATGTGCGTAAAAACGGAATAAAAATCACTTGTCATGCGGGAGAAACCCATCGTTCCGAGGATATGAGCGCCACAGAAGCAATTTTTAGAACAATAGAACTGGGCGCAACCCGTATAGGGCACGGTTTATATGCTTGTGAAGATGAAGCCCTTATAAAAAAACTTCGTGAAAATAAAATAGCAATTGAGGTTTCACCATCATCAAATATAGCAACGCTTTCAGTTTCAAAATGGGAAGAACACCCTATTAAAAAAATGCTCGAAAATGATATCCCGGTGACGATTTGCTCGGACGACCCGGCTATGTTCAATACCAAAATTTCAAAAGAATATGAACAGCTTTATAAGCACGATATTTTGACTGACTGGAACAAAATTAAAGAAGTGGTTTTAAACGGTATTAAATATGCCTTTTGTGATGAAAAGACAAAGGCTGAACTTTTGCATGATTTTGAAGAAGAACTCTTGCTGATAGAGAAGTCAGAGTATTTCAAAAATACAATAGAAAGGTATCTTTCGGGTAAATTATGATAAAACTTCTTGCGCTTGATATAGACGGAACACTTTTGAAAAAGGACTATTCATTGTCGGATAAGGTCAAAGCCTCAGTAAAAAAGGTTTGTGAGCTTGGTGTAAAAGTGGTTTTGGTGACAGGAAGAATGTATTCCGCCTCAACTTTTATAGCTGATGAATTGGGGCTTGATACTCCGATTTTGGCTTATAGTGGAGCTTTGGCTCGTACTAAAGATGAAGTTTTTTACGAAAAGTCAATTTCCGATAAGCTTGCACGAAAAATTTTGGCAGAGCTTAAAAATTTTGACGCGCAGGTGAATTTATATCTTGAAGATGATCTGTATTCAGAAGCTGAAACCCCTGTTTTAGTAGAGTATTGCGAAAAAAGAAAACTTGATTACAAAATCAAATCTTTTGATGAAATTACTGAAATTAAAGCGAATAAAATTCTTGCAATTGGTAAAAATCCTGATTCAACAACAGAAATTTTGGAATATTTGCAAAATAAATTCTCGGATGAACTTTGTGTTGTAAGGTCTTTGCCGACTTTTTGCGAAATAATCAGCAAGGATGCTTCAAAAGGCGATGCGGTTTTGTTTTTGGCAAAAATGTGGGGCATTGCGCCTGATGAAATTATGGCAGTCGGAGACCAGGATAACGATATTGAACTTTTGAAAGTTGCAGGAGTAAAAGTTGCAATGGGAAACGGTACAGAAGGATTGAAAGCGCTTGCCGATTACGTTGTTCCATCTGTTGAGGATGACGGACTTGTTTTTGCAATAGAAAAGTTTATTACAAAATTAGGAGAAAAAGATGTTTAGAGTAGGTCAGGGCTATGATTTGCACCAGCTAACTGAAGGGCGAAAACTTATTTTGGGAGGAGTTGAGATTCCTCACAAGACAGGGCTTTTAGGGCATTCTGATGCTGATGTTTTGGTTCATGCGATTATAGATGCTATGCTTGGGGCGCTTTCACTTGGTGATATAGGGAAGCATTTTCCTCCTGATGATGAGAAATACAAAGGGATTTCAAGTATTTTGCTTTTGTCGCATGTGAATAATCTTATTTCGCAAAAAGGCTATGAGATTATAAATATAGATTCAACAATTCTTGCTGAAAAACCCAAAATGCTTCCGCATATCGAAAAGATGCGTGAAAATATAGCATCAACGCTCAATCTTGATGTTGAAAGGGTTTCTGTAAAAGCGACAACTACCGAGAAAATGGATTCTGTCGGGCAAGAGCTTGCTATTGCATCTCAGGCTATTTGTCTTTTGCGGAAGGCTTGACTTTATTTTGATAAAATAGCACTTAATAAGTAATTGTTAAGCTTTGTAAATGCATATTTTTTCTTTGTATATCTACGTATTAGCTATTTTGACTAAAAAAACTTAAACATAACATTAAAGAAAATCCAAAACCTGCCGATTAAAAAAATGTGGTTAAAAATTAGAAATTAAAATTAAAAATTGTGTGTTGGTTTTTTTAAGGAGAAACAGTCGAAATGGTTGGTATGAATTTAAATGGTGTGATTCAAGGTAATGAGTTAAGGCTTGTCGCAAAAGAAATTTTGAAAAAAGCGAAAGCCCAATCAGGGGAAGCCGGATCAGGGGCGGCTATTATCAAAGAAAATCCGTTTTCGGATTTAGTATCAGGAAGAGCGGAATTTATTCCGCAGGAAACAAAGACCGCAAAAGTCGGTTTTGAACAAAACAAAGTCAATATAGACGGTGATGTCAAAAAGTCGGTAAATTCACTTGCCGCAATTGAAAGGTACGGGAATCTCGCATTCAGAACCAAGGACGAAATGGCTCTTGATCCTGCGCCTGCTATTGAAGCACCTCTATTTATGGCATCAGCGCCTGATGAAGGAAAGAAAAATCCTTTCTTGCTAATGCTTATGGCGATGTTTAGTAAAGACGGCGAAAATGCGGCCGATGACCCATTGAAAGTATTATTTGAAGCGGCTACGTCTGCAAAAAAATAAAAGGGCGGGGCTTTGCCCCTTGCTCTTAAATCCAAGCTTTACAAGGCATTTAGTTAGCCTTATTAATTGAGCTGAAAAAACAAAAACGAAAAACTGAATATTTTTATCCACAATCTTTGTGTGTGTACTTCGTTCTGCCGTGTGGCAAAGAGGATTACGAGAAGTGCAAAGTTTTAAACACAAATCAATACAGACAACCAATTTTTAAACACACACACAATCTAACGCCTTCGGGCGTTTTTTTTTGCGGAATTTACCATAAAACTTGTATTAATTTTTGTAAAAAAAACCTTATAAAATAGCACATGTTTTTCTTTACAGATTTTAAACAGTACAAGTTATTTTGTATTATAGAGATATTGCAGAGAAAGGTAGGCAAAAATGATTAAAAAAGTTGGTATGTGTGCAAATACAAATTCCCGTACAAATTTTAAAGGTGGAAATGCTCAAGAATTGTTTATCGGTGGTACTCATTTGACTGATCAAAGTTTAAAAAATATAAGAAAAGCAAATTCTGTAAATAATAAAAAATCCGGTTTTGTTGCTTTAGTAAAAAAGATTTTTCCAGGAGTAAACAAAGCTAAAACTGCAACAGCAGATAAAAATCTTTTTATCTAGAAAATATATATTCATTTTCTTTACAAAGAGTACAAATTAATTTTTTATGATATTTTTAGAAAATGACGAATAAAAACCTGAAATATTGGATGGCTCTTGCAAAATGTGACTTTGACAGCCTCTATACAATAGAGGCTTACAGGCATTTTGGATCGATAGAAGAAGTTTGGTATGCTTCTACTTCTGATGTCGCGCAAATTGAAACTATTGGCTTGCAAAAAGCTGCAAATATGTCTGAACGCAAGAAGAAAGTCATTCCCGATGAAGCTCTTGACGAGATTTTATCGCGCGGAATTACGCCTATTGTTTATGAAGATGAAGATTACCCCGAACTTTTAAGGCATATTCATAATCCTCCCGCAAGGCTTTTTGTTAAGGGGGATTTTAAAAGCTGTAATTTTGATAAAGCTCTTGCCGTTGTGGGAAGCCGAAAGGCGAGCCATTATATTATAGAGATTTTAGGCAAAATTATTCGTGATTTGCCCGCAAAAGATATCACAATAATCAGCGGAATGGCATTGGGTACGGATACTTGCGCGCATCAGGCGGCACTTGATGCGGGGCTTAAGACCATTGCTGTTTTAGGCGGCGGATTTGACTTTATTTATCCTGCGTCGAATAAGCTTCTCTTTGAAAAAATCATCGATGGAAACGGTGCTGTTATGACAGAATATTATCCTACTATTGAGCCTATGTCGTGGCAGTTTCCTCATAGAAACCGTATTGTAAGCGGTATGAGTCATGGGGTTTTGGTCGGAGAAGCCGCAGAAAAAAGCGGAGCATTAATTACAGCAAATTTAGCTCTAGAACAGGGTAAAGAACTTTTATGTATTCCCGGGCTTATTACCAATCCAAATGCAAAAGGTCCGAATGATTTAATTAAAAAAGGTGCGGCGATGATAACTGAAGCCGATGACATCTTAAATGCCATGCAGTGGGAAGCTCAGGCTCTTTCAAAAAATCATACGGATAAATTGCACAACAAACTGCTTGACAATGAACAAAAAGTGTATAAAACTCTTAGTTTAGAGCCCAAGTCTATCGACATAATTTTAGAGGAGACATTGCTAAGTACAGCGGAACTTATGGTGATTTTGACATCTTTGGAGTTACAGGGCATAATAAAACAACTGCCGCAGGAGAAATTTATCAGGACTTTACAATGACAACCAAAACAAAAGAAAAAAAAGAAAAACAGGAAAAATCCCTTGTAATAGTTGAGTCACCGGCTAAGGCAAAGACTATAAAGAAAATTTTAGGGGAATCTTTTCAAATAGAAGCAAGTTACGGGCATATCAGAGATTTTCCCAAAAAAATCATGGGCTTTGACCCTGAAAATAACTTTGCGCTTACGTTTGATGTGATTCCAGAGAAGCAAAAAGTTGTAAAAGCACTTAATGATGCGGTAAAAAGCGTTGATAATGTATATCTCGCACCCGACCCTGACCGAGAGGGAGAGGCAATAGCTTGGCACATTGCGCAGGTGCTTAATACTAAAGGAAAAAATGTTTATCGTATCGAATTTAATGAAATTACTAAAAATGCAATTCAAAATGCGGTAAAATCACCGCGTCCTATTGATATGGACAGAGTGCATGCGCAACAGACAAGACAAGTGTTAGACAGGCTTGTGGGCTATAAGCTTAGTCCTTTATTATGGGACAAGCTTAAAAACCGCACACTTTCAGCGGGGCGCGTCCAGAGTGTTGCGCTCAAATTGATTTGTGAAAAGGAAAAAGAAATCGAAGCTTTTGTTCCTGTTGAATATTGGACAGTTAATGCTGATTTTAAAAAAGGCAAATCAGAGCCTTTTTCCGCAGAACTTACAAAATATCAAGGCAAAAAAATTGAAATTAATAATCAAACGGAATCTGATAAAGTTGTTTCTGATTTGACGGCAAAAGGTGTCGAATATAAAGTAGATAAAATTACTGTTCGCAATTCTCAGCGTAAGCCCGTTGCACCTTTTATAACAAGTACTTTACAGCGTGAAGCTAGCAATAAACTTGGCTATGGTGTTGGTAAAACTATGCAGGTGGCTCAAAAACTTTATGAAGGTATTGATTTGGGGGATGGTCCTGTTGGTCTTATTACATATATGAGAACTGACAGCACAAGGATTTCAGAAGAAGCTACCGTTGCGGCAAAAGAGTATATTCTAGAAAATTATGGTGAAAAATATTACCCAGCCGTTCCAAATGATTATGCTAAAAAAGGCAAGAATGTTCAGGATGCTCACGAAGCTATTCGTCCTACTTCTCTTGAATATTCGCCTGACTCGATTAAAAAACACTTGAACTCAGAACAGTATCGTGTTTATAAACTAATTTGGGAAAAATTTATCGCTTCTCAAATGACTAATGCTGAAGTTGAAAACACCTCAATTGAAATAGAAGGCGTTGGTTATACTTTCCGATTAGGAGCCAGCAAAGTCATGTTTAAAGGCTTTTTGATTGTTATGAAAGATGATGAAGAACTTCAAAAAGCTGAAAAAATGCCTGATTTGAAAGAAGGTGAAAAAGTTGATTTAAAGGAAATTTTCCCGAAACAAAATTTTACTCAGCCACCTGCCAGGTATACCGAAGCGAGTTTGGTCAAAATTTTGGAAGAATACGGAATTGGTCGTCCAAGTACTTATGCGCCGATTATTTCTAAAATTCAGCAAAGAAATTATGTTATAAAAGAAGAAAAAAGCCTTGTTCCGACACAACTCGGACGAACTGTCGATGAGCAGTTGGGTGGACATTTTCAGGATATTATAAATTATGAATTTACCGCAAATATGGAAAATCAGCTCGATGAAATTGCTGAGCAAAACACCACTCTTGAGAAGGTCTTAACGGATTTTTATCAGCCTTTTGTTGATAAGGTTAAAGATGCAAGCGAAAAAATGGAAAAAGTCGATATCTTGAGTGATGAAAAATGCCCTAATTGCGGAAAACCTCTCGCTTTGCGTACAAGCCGTTGGGGAACACAGTTTTTGGGATGTACGGGTTATCCTGAGTGTAAAACTTCTGTACCTTTGACAAAAGATCAGAAAAAAGCACCCGAAGACCGTCCTAGTGATGAAAAATGTGAAAAATGTAAGTCCGATATGGTCATAAGATACGGTCCTTATGGGGATTATCTGCTTTGTACTAATGAGGATTGCAAAAATAAACAAAAAATAATCGTAAAAACAGGTGTAAAATGTCCAAAATGTGACGGTGAGCTTATTCAAAAACGCTCAAGATATGGTAAGATATTTTACGGATGCAACAAATATCCTGATTGTAATGTTGCTCTCTGGGGTGAGCCAACAGGAGAAAAATGCCCTGAGTGTGGAGCTTTATTGGAGCTTAAGCATTACAAAAAAGGCGATGTAATCAAGTGTTCATCCAAAGAATGCAAGTATACAAAAACTGTTGAGGAATAAAAATGATTAAGCTTGGCTTAATAGGAACTCCAATTAAACAGTCGCTTTCACCGGTGATTCATAATACAGCTCTTGAAAGTCTTGGCATTATTGGAAGTTATGAACTTTTGGAAACAGAACCCGAAGATTTGATAGAAACCTTAAAATACCTTAAAACCAATGATTA
>JAEWLZ010000172.1 GCA_023457295.1 Cyanobacteria bacterium OH_PDB_112 | reverse complement strand
GTTTTCCGGACAGGACTCGAAACGAATGAGCGCCGAGCGATTAGCGAGGAAAAGCCGCTTAAATCCCGAAGGGATTATATGAGCGGCGTCAGCGAGTGAGGAGAGATTACGCAGGCCGCATCCAGCGGCCGTAGTAATCGAGTCCTGCCCGGGGAGCCATAAAAAACAAAAGGCCAGCGAAAGCTGGCCTTTTGTTTTTTTGAGAAGTCGACAATCGATAATTGAGAAATAATACAGAGTCGACTTCGGTCGATTCTCTGTTTTCTTATATCCCATACCTCAATCACCCTCTCGCACGGTTTATACTTGCCAATCGGTACAAGAGTGATAAAATGAAAGTAATTTAAAGACACTAAAGGGGTAAAAATGAAAAAGGCATTTACTGTTATATTTTTGATACTAATTACATCTTTTGGTATCGGTTCAACGTTAAATAACGATTCTATTCAGGGGAAAATATTTTATATGACCTATGTCAATGCGCGATATCAGTTTGAAGTACTGTTCCCAAAAGATTTGCTGAAACCCAATCCGCCGCCTGATAATAATGATGGAAGAAGTTTCGACTCGGACGATAAGCAAGTTTATATGGTTGTCTGGGGCGGATATAACGTTATGGGAAATACATGGAAAGAAGATTTTAAGAGCGCGTTAGATGGATTCGAAGATGCACAAATAACCTATAAAATATTTAAGAAAAATATGTTCGTCATTTCGGGAATGCGTAAAGATAAAATTTTTTATCGCAAGCAACTTAGAGTAACAGAAGAAGGCGGTGAAGTGTTTTTAGGGTTTGAAATAGAATATCCAAAAAAAGATAAAGAAATATGGAATGCGATTGCCGCCAAATGTGCGAATTCGTTTAAAAGGTCAAAAGTAAATATACCAACTGACACAAACGCTATGGGTCTTGGCACGAATTTTGATCAATTTAAGTGAGCCGACGTTTTTATAATGCAAATTATATTACGTGCTTTTTATGCGAGAAGTCTAAGAATTGCATTTCTCGATAAGTTTTAAGTAATCAAACCAAGTCTGATGTAATTTGCGGATTCTGGAGTGATTTTTTATCACTAGGGGTACTGGTTTAGAAAACAGATTTTTTTAACAAATAATTGTTTCTGTATAAACGGAAAAATAGGCGGTTAGTATGGTACATTTAACAATAAGAATAATACTAATTTATTTGTTTGTCTTTGTGATGCCTGTAATTGTGAATTCGCGTATTAATAGTTTAAAAATACGTATTCCGCTTTTATTTATCTGCGAAGGTGTTATTTTTTATCTTTTATATCCGGTTTTGAAGGGCAGTGACAATAGCATGTATGAAGCGAATTTTCAGGATTTAATGTGGTCGTATTTCTGGGTGTTGGCATTTTTTGTTATTTACTATATTGGCATATTTCTGATAAAGGAAAAGTTGATTTGGCTAAAGATTACAGGTTATACTTTATCATCTTTGATGGTTTTAACATTTACATTGTCTATCATAGGCAAATTATTTTATGGCATGTGAGATTTCACAAAAGATATTATGATTTGTTATAACGCAGTTAGACGACACATGCTTCCCTTTATTTTATCTTTGTCCCTGTGATTCAGCGATGGTAAAATATCTTCATGGTTTTAAAAAGTGTTTGTGGAGGGTATATGGTTAAAAGGCGAATTAAAAAAGATTTGGTGAAAAAAGAGCCGTACAGAGTCTGGAATGAATTTGTTGATATACTGGCGAATGAAGAATTGGAACATCTTAATGATGTTCAAGCTGTGGCTTATTTGTGTTTTTGGTATGATTCGGAAGTGCAAAATGGCGGACATTTTCAATATTTTGAAAACACAGGGATTAAACAGGCCGAAAAAACAATACCTGCCCTGCTTTCTTTGGGGGCTGAGGAACAGTCAAAAGTTTTAAAAAAAGCGGCAGAGAAGTTAAATCCTGAAAGGTCTAAAATCAGTTCTGTTAATGAATTTGCAGAAAAAGCATTAGAAGATAATTTTGATGAACAGGACAATGCGTATCATAAATGTTCGCCAACGGTTATAGAGTTATTACAGAAGTATTTAACAGACAAACAAGATAATTTCGTAGAGATTATATAAGCGGTTTGATTATGCGGTGCTGTACACTCTTTGGGCATTAAAAAAGTACGTCAATAGTCAGATTTTATGCTTTTATTGGTCAATTATCATCATTGAATTCTTATCAGGGATTTTTCTTCCAGGCAAGATTACGGGTAATGCAAACAATACCGCACCAATAATAATGTACAAGTTTACACTGTATGTAAGAACTGCGTTTAACAGCCAAATCCATACAACTAGAATAACAGCAAGGAAAAAGAATTTAAAAAAGAGCCGTATATATGCTGCATGCACACCCCCTTGCGTATATAAGAATTATTACACTGAATTTTAAGTTGTCAAAGAGCTGCGGTTTGTGATGTGTCTCAGACTTGTTGATATAAGTTATTTTTATTTACCTATTCATTTAGACAGTGGTAAAATGGATGTATTTAAAAGCGCTCCAAATAAGTATTTAATTGGATGATTTAGGAACGATCCGACAGCTTGATAAAGGAGATAAAGAGGGAAA
>JAEWLZ010000171.1 GCA_023457295.1 Cyanobacteria bacterium OH_PDB_112 | reverse complement strand
GTGATGTTACTGTATTGGGAACAACAACTCAAGTTGGCGGATTTATTGGAGGAAATAACAATTCAACTGTAAGAAATTGTTACTCAACTAGCGATGTAACAGCTCCTGGAGGTAACGTGGGTGGCTTCATCGGCGTAAACATGAATGGTGGCTCAATAACAAATAACTATGCCGAAGGAGGGAATATTTCAAATACAAGCGCAGGAGGGTTTGCCGGCGGCAATATAACAGGAGGCATAATAGATAATACAAACTTCTATATAAATAACCTACACAGTACAGCAGGTACAGCCGTTGACGGCTCTGCTTCAGCTCTTCCTACAGGCTGGGATAATACTATCTGGAATTTGTCAGGCTCTTTACCTACTCTAAGAAATGTTGGGTATACAGCTTTTGCAGATGACCTTGAAACAGGTCTCCGCAACGGAACATATTCTATTGCGCGTCCTGCTGATGAATTTACGCAAGAATCTACTTTAATTAATGGTGATGAATATGAAGAAATAGACTGGCGCAGTGTTCCTGAAATCAATGATGAGCTTTACAAAGGCGATGATGTTGATGCTGAAAATAAATATGATAAAACCGTAGAAGAAATCAATGCTCAAGACAAAAAGCTTCAGCTTGAGCAAACTTCTGTTGAGGTTGAATACAAAGCTATAAGCTCAGAACGTGAATCTGTCAAGAAAATCCTCGACCAAAACGCACAAAATTCGTTTAAATATTTCTCATAAAAAAAGAGGCATCCTCTGATACCTCTTTTTAAACTTAATTAAAAGTTTTTATTATAGTTTATTAGCAACCATCAATGTAGTTTCTGCCAATCTTGTTGAATAACCCATTTCGTTATCGTACCAAGAAATAACTTTAACCATATTGTCACCGATTGACATAGTCAAAGCAGCGTCAACAGTTGAAGATTGACTTGAACCAATAAAGTCTGTTGAAACAAGCGGAGCTTCTTCAAAAGCAAGAATTTTGCCGTCAGCAGCAGCTTTAAGAGCAGCATTTACTTCTTCAGCAGTTACAGGTTTTTCTGTTTCAAATACAACATCAACAACAGAAACATCTGGAGTAGGAACACGTAAAGCAAAGCCGTTCAATTTGCCTTTCAATTCAGGAAGAACCAAAGCAACAGCTTTAGCAGCACCTGTTGTTGTAGGAACGATATTCAAAGCACCCGCTCTAGCACGACGAGGATCAGAGTGACCTGCATCCAAAAGTCTTTGGTCGCCAGTGTAAGAGTGAGTTGTTGTCATCAAACCTTTTACGATACCAAATTTTTCCAAAATAACTTTAGCAACAGGAGCTAAACAGTTAGTTGTACAAGATGCCATAGAAATAACATTATGTTTTGAAGAATCATATTGATCTTCATTTACGCCAAGAACGATAGTGATATCTTCGTTTTTAGCAGGAGCAGAAATGATAACTTTTTTAGCGCCTGCTGTAATATGAGCTTTAGCTTTTTCAGCATCTGTATAGAAACCTGTTGATTCGATTACGATATCAATGCCAAGTTTACCCCAAGGTAAAACAGCCGGATCTTTTTCTGCGAAGAACAAGATTTTTTTGCCGTTGATAACAAGACCGTCTTCCGCAACTTCAACAGTTCCGTCGAATCTGCCCATTACTGAGTCATATTTAAAAATATGAGCAGCATCTTTAAGCTTCAAGCCAGGATCATTAATTGCTACATAATCGATTTTTTCAAAAATACCTTCTTTAATAGCAGCTCTAAGAGTATTACGTCCAATACGTCCAAAGCCGTTAATTGCAACTTTCTTTGCCATAATTAAAAACTCCTATAATTTAAGTTCAGTTATTTACCCCTTCGTTATAACCAAAACAAAACTATTTTTCAACCGTAAAATCAGCAAAAATACTAAATTTTACAAAAATTAGTGAAAAAATTCACATTTAAAACTTACTTATTTTTAATTCTTCTTTGAAGCTGCATCCAAATCGGATTTGCTTCTGCGATATCACTAAGATAAACACCATGCCTGCGATAATTTTTATTTGCAATTTTTTTTGATTTTTGAAGCATTTTAACGGCATAGGAAGCTCTGGCGTAATCAGGCATGAAAACAGGAACCCCATAAGGGCTGTCAAAAAATTTACGAGCCGTTGTTGTCATATTAGGAAACCAATTAAAAACTTTTGTTATAAATCTTGTTTTATCATCTGCCGAAAGATTTGCCTCAAGGCGATTCAATTCTTCAAGATTCACCGATAAAACATCTGCCTTTTCTTTTTGCATAAAAATTTTATATCCCCAAGTTTTTGCCCAAATCTAGTGTCGCTTCTTTTAATATAAGGCTCTTCGCCTCCGATTAGAATAAGCTCACCTTTTCAAGACTCAAGATTTTTGCAAAACAAAAATCTTTCGTGCAAGTATCGAAAATTATATCAAATTTTTCATCAAAAATGTAAATTTCTTAAATTTTGTTACATTACGATACCCCAAAATATGTTAGTGATAAAATCAGTATAAATCGTGTAGAAAAGTAGAGGATAAATACTATGACAAGAGAACTTTCGCCTTTACAAAAAGAAAGGCTAAAATATCAACCAAAGCTTCCTAAAGTTTTGGCAGCAGGCATAAAAAATATAACATTAGAAGAAGGAGCTAAAACAACAGCCGTACGTGACGCGGAAGATATTGAAAAGCTTTTTCCGAATTCTTTCGGCAAACCTATTGTCACCTTCAAAGAATCTCAAAATGCTGTTGTATCAGAGCAGCGTAACGTAGGGGTTATTTTATCAGGTGGTCAAGCTCCGGGCGGACATAATGTAATAGCGGGTCTTTATGACGCATTAAAACAAGCTAACTCAAATAACAAATTATACGGGTTTTTGGGTGGTCCAGCAGGAATTATGAAAGGTAAATATATAGAATTTACCGACAGCTATATCGATGAATACCGCAACACAGGCGGATTTGACATAATCGGCTCAGGACGTGACAAACTTGAAACTCAAGCTCAATTTGAACAAGCTTGGCAAACATGCAAAAATCTTGAAATTTCTGCTGTTGTAATAATCGGTGGTGACGATTCAAATACAAATGCGGCGTTGTTGGGAGAATATTTCCAAGCTCAAGATGCGGGAATTCAAGTAATCGGATGTCCAAAAACAATCGATGGAGACCTTAAAAACGAACAAATCGAAATCTCTTTTGGATTTGACACCGCTACAAAAACTTACGCTGAATTGATTTCTAACATAATGCGTGACGCTAATTCCGCTAAAAAATACTGGCACTTTATCAAACTTATGGGACGTTCCGCCACTCACGTTGCGCTTGAAGCCGCTCTTCAAACACAACCGAATATTACTCTTATCTCAGAAGAAGTCGCACAAAAAGGTACATCTTTGGCAGAAATTGTTGAATACATGGCGGATATAGTAATTAAACGTTCCGAAAAAGGCAAAAACTTCGGTGTAGCTTTGATTCCGGAAGGTTTGATTGAATTTATTCCGGAAATGAAATCCATGATTGCAGACCTAAACGACACTTTGGCTCATACTGAAGGTTTTGATGCTCTAAGTCAAGATGAAAAAATAAATTATGTATTGAATAACATAAAATCCGAAAATGCAGCCGTATTTTCAACTTTACCGACTGATATTCAAGATCAGCTTTTAATGGACAGAGATCCTCACGGAAATGTTCAGGTATCTCGTATCGAAACAGAAAAAATGCTTGCTGAAATGGTGGCTCAAAAAGTCAAAGGACAAGCTAAATTTTCAGCATTGACACATTTCTTTGGATACGAAGGAAGATGCGCATTCCCGTCAAACTTTGATGCAGATTATTGCTATTCTTTGGGGTACAATGCTTTTGGCTTGATTCAGTTTGGGCTTAGCGGATACCTCTCATCTGTAAGAAATCTTACCGCTCCAGCTTCAGAATGGATTGCTGGCGGTGTACCTCTTACAATGATGATGAATATGGAAAAACGTCACGGAGAAATGAAACCCGTTATTCAAAAAGCTCTTGTCGAAATCGAAGGACCTGTTTTCAAAAAATTGCAGGACAACAGAGAAAAATGGGCATTAAATGACGAATACGTATTTACAGGTGCAATCCAATATTACGGACCATCATCTGTCTGTGATATCATCACAAAAACATTAGAACTTGAAAGAAGCCTTATTTTGAAATAAATTTAAGACTCGAAACATAATTTAAAAACCGCTTCATTTAACTTTGGGGCGGTTTTTAAATTTTTGGAATATAAGTATAG
This sequence comes from Cyanobacteria bacterium OH_PDB_112, assembly GCA_023457295.1. Lineage (GTDB taxonomy): Bacteria > Cyanobacteriota > Vampirovibrionia > Gastranaerophilales > CAJFVJ01 > JAEWLZ01. The sequence goes on along the minus strand of JAEWLZ010000171.1, from coordinate 8,727 downwards.
TTATCAAGATTTCTTACAGAATTATTTTCAACAGGTTTTTTATCCTCAGAAGGTTTTGCTTCTTTTACGTTACTTTCATAAGGATTTGAAGGTGTCATCTGTTGTTGATAAACAGGTGGCTGAGGTTGCAACATAGGATCAAATTCTTGCTGAGGAAGTTTTATTTTTGACCTTGGGGCTTGTTCCGAAATTTGCTTCACAGAAGAAGCTTCCTCTGTAAGTTTTTTTCTTTGTTTTTCTATTTTTTCTTCATCATACAAACCTTTGACTTCATCATATTGAGAGAATGAAGGTTTTCCGAAAAGTTTATGCGAAACAGTCATAAATGCGTTTCTAAATGGAACAGTAAATACCATACCTACAAGAACAATTCTGCCGATACCGCCTGCGCGACCGCCCCATCTTTTGAAGAAGTTTTTAAAACCTGCTCCTTTTTCATAAAGTTTGAATTTACCCAAACCTACTATTTTAGAAGTTACTTCAAGAGGTTTTTGGAGTGCAAATCTTGTAAGACGCTTAAAGAATCCGCCTTTGTTATAAGCATTTTCTTTAAAAATTGAACCCCAGGTCAACTGACTTTTACCTGCTTCTTTAAGCATTTTTCTTGTATCTTTAAACCAATTATCAGTTCTTGATGCTTTTTTAACTTTTATAGCAGAAAGAATATCATCTTTAGATGACTTTGGATCTATATCAAGTTTTAATTTTTCTACCATTTTTGAATAAATATCTTCATCAGTTGTAAATCCAAAAGTCTTTTTAACTCTGTCAAACCATTTATGATTCCTTTTTCCTTCAAGAATTTGAATACATTCTGTCATTTTTTTATCATTTAAAACTGCATCATTATAGTCCATTAAGCTTCTTTGATATAATTTGGAATCACCATGGATGCCCATTTTTTTAGCGGCATCTTCGACAAGTTTTCCGTCACGACCCAAATTAGCCAAGCCTAAAACTTTGTTCAAGCCTACACCTAGAGGGAATGTCATTATATATCCGCCCAATGTAAAACCTGCAAAATCTTCCATAAATGCAGAAACAGGCTCTCCAGACCAAGGACCTTTTTTCATTTCTTTAACTTGCTCAGAATTGAAATTTCCTTCTTGTATAAGTTTCTCTTTTTCTTTTTTAGCTACTAATGCTTTAGAACAAGCATTAAAGGCTGAAACCAATCCCATGATACTCATTACCATAGCCATTTTTCCGCCCAGTACACCGCCTCCTACACCTTCCATAATCATTAATGTAAAGTTATTAAGAGCCTTTGATACAGGACCTAGAGTTTTTACATTACTGTTAAAAAATTTGGCTTTTGCAAGCGAAGTATTAAGATGAGGAGTTGTTCCAAAAATTTTGTCTAGAGAACCTTCTTTTAAATGTTTTCTAAGATTATCAACAGGAATTTTCTCAAGCAATTTTTCATCAATAATTTTTTTGGCTGCTTTATCTTTTACAAGTTTTCCTTCTTTGAATTCTTTAAATATTTCATCTATACGAACTCTTGCCGCAGCATCGGGAATAACTTCTTCGTATAAGCTTATTGATTCTTTTCCTTTTATTTGTGGTGTTTTTGCCAGTTCGATAAAATCCATAAACTCATCAAGGGCTTCAACTCCTTTTCCGCCTTCATAGACTTTACCCATTCCCCATAAGACTTTTGTACCGTCTTTGACTTTTGAACCCATTTCGGACAAAATATCACTTTTTTTCAAAAATCCTACGAATTTATTTTTCCATTCTCCGGTTTTTTCAATTATCTTAGGTAAAATTTTTGTCTTTTCAATAAGATTATCAAGACCTTTTCCAATCTTATGCAAAGGAGTTTTTTCAATGGCTTCTTCATGAGTCATAAGTGGCGAAATCTTCTTGTAATTAGGATTTACCAAGACTTCTCCGAGTCTTGTAATACCTATTGCAGCCGCAAGGCTAAGAAAAATATTTTGGACTAAAGTCAAAGGATGCTGCATAATATCGAACTTACTGGCAACATATCCGGCATTAGTATTTGCCAAAGCTACATCTTTAGCCCCTGAATATGTACGCACTTGTTCGGCAGCAGAACCCCCAGAAGATAACAATTGCTGTTGATGCGCAAAATTTTGCTGCTTCTGCTGATTATATATTTGATTGTTAGCTAAAATCTGTGTGTCCAAAACAGTCCTTACCATGAATAAAACTATCCATAATAATAAAAACAATCAAATAGTAAAAATTGACTTATTTTGCATCATTTTGTTAAGTTATATGACATTTAGTTTACAAAGCAATTTATAATTACACCATTTGCAAGCATCATTTTTTTGATTTTTACAAACAGGTTCAAACTCCAAATTTTGAATACCGTAAAAAACATTTTTTATTTTTTCTTTAATATCGTCATTATCATTTTCACAAACATCCTGAATATAAGTTTTTTCAGGGTCTTCAATATAAACTATCGCAACTTGCGAAACTTTTGCACTCTGATTTTTAGCTTCAAAAGCAAGTTTATAAAACTGAATTTGGTCAAGATATTTTTCAACTGCAACTTTTCCTGCGCCATAAGCTCTTCCTGTTTTGTAATCTGTCAAAAAATAAGTCCCGTCTTGATTTTTTTCAATTTTATCAATCTTACCGGTAAGCTTGATTTCTTCTACCAAAACCGTTCCTAAATTATGCTCCGCCGAAAATAATCTTGCAGGCAAAATCGCTTTAAAATAAGGATAAAAATTATTTATGGCTTTTTTACCTCTTTCCGTCAAAATTTCTTTATGAATAGGATTTTTTATTTCATATTCATCAAATTTTTGCTCAAACCAAAAAATCATATCATCACAAGAAGGATAATGCCCTTCTTGTATAGCGAAATCAACCGCAAGCTCAAGAACACGGTGAATGGCATTTCCAAAATCCAACTCCTTAGTATCAAATTCTCTAGCCGCAATCTTATACAGATGCGCATACAAAAAACTGCGTGAACACTTTAAATACATATCCATAGAACTGGGGCTTAGCTTCAATTCTTTAATAATTTCCCTTATATGCTTTTCAAAATGTATTTTGCAATCAAATTTCAATATTTGAGAAGTTTTTTCTTCCACATTAAATTTACTTTCAAAAAATTCCAAATTTTGAATTTCAAGCAATGGATTTTGTTTTGAAATGCCTGATAAATACTCTGTCAAAATAACAACTTTTTCACCGACATTTTTAGGATGACTTAAGAAAAGGCTATGTTTGGCTCTTGTCATACCTACAAAAAGCAATCTCAAATGCTCTGATTTGGGCTCAAAGAAAACCCTGTCCACAGGAAGCTTGAGTTTTTCGACGTTTCTGTATTTTTCCCAATTTTTACTCAAAAGCTCAGGCATAAAAACATATTCAAATTCACGTCCCTTAGAACCGTGCAAAGTCATTAATTGCACCGCATTTTGCCTATTTTCTTCCTTTGAAACCGCAATATCAAATCCTTCATTATAGGCAATATCAAGATGTTCTGTAAAATCACCCAAAAAACCTGATTTCATTGTTTTTTGGAATTTTTTAGCTTCCTGCAAAATTGTTTCAAGTGCCTGCAAATTTTCTGTTTTGTTAATTTCGGAATTAGAATAAAACTCTTTAATTCCTGTTTTTTCAAGCACATTTTCAACCAAATTTGAAAGATTAAATTCCGAAATTTGTTCTTTCAGCTCTTTATAGATTTTAAGAAAATTTTTAACTTTTTCAGGATTTTTCCATTCATAATCAATTTTTTGTTCAATTATTTCGATAAAATTTTGCCTGTTTTTTTTATATTCTTCAAGTAAAAAAGCATAATCGCTCGGATAAAAACCTATCGGAGGACAAAGAACAGCCCCAAAAAATTTATCAGAATGAATATCAGGGTTCAAAAGCATTTTTAGATAAAAAATAGTCAAAATTGAAGCCTCAACTTCAAATATTGTCTTGTTTTTTTTAAGTTGAGAAGGTATACTACGAGCGCTCAACAGCTCCATAAAATCTTTTGCATCAGAATTTTTTTTAACTAAAACTGCAATTTCCGCAAGATTTTTTTCACTATTTTTTTGAGGACATTCAGGAGAATTTATCAAATTCAAAATCTCATCCGCAATAAATTCTCTCTCTTGAGACAATTCATCAAAAACAAGCAATTTTACTAAATTATTCGGCAAATTATCATTTTTGGCAGTGAGTTTTTTTGAAATTCCATATCTTTCAAATTCAGGGTTAAATTCTATTCTGCAATCATCCTGAGAAATAAACTGATAACTAAAATCCAGGATATTTTGTGATGACCGAAAATTATTTTCAAGACAAATAACCTTAGAATCAGGATATTGCCTTAAAAACTTTTCCAAATTATCACTTTGCGCCCCCTGAAAACCGTAAATAATCTGGTCATCATCCCCGACAACAAAAACATTATTACTGCCTGCTCCTTCTGAAAGCTTAAATACAAGCTGATTTTGGGCAAAATTTGTGTCCTGATATTCATCAACCAAAAAATATTTGTATTTTGATGCGATTTTTTGCAAAAATTTAGGATTTTGCTCAAAAACATCAAGAACAAAATTAATCATATCGTCAAAATCCACATAATTAGAGGTTTTCAACCTATCGGAATAAATCTCAAAAATTTGCCATATTTCCTGTGCTCTGTCTATATTTTTTTGACAAGCATCAATTTCTTTCAGAATTTTTTGCGTAACTTTCTTTCCCGCAAGCTCTTTTTCTTCTTTTTGCGCCAAAGCTTCGAGTAATCCTGCTCGAAATTTTTCACCTGTTTCTATAATTTCAAAATATTTTTCTTTTGATGTACGAGTCTTTTTAATTTCTCCGATTGCATCAATTACAGGTCTTATATAATGATAAAAATCCCCCTTATCAGTTCGCAAATACTGGGGTTTAAGCTCCTCAAAAATCTCAAGCATAATCCTGTATCTGACGATTTCATCAATTACATCAACATTTTCTGCCATTTTGAAATACTCAGGATTTTTAGAAATAACTTCATTACAAAAAGCGTGATAAGTTCCTATTCCAATGCCTTCTGAAGCTTCCGCTATTTCTTTTTCAAGACGCTCTTTCATTTCTTTTGCGGCAGTTTCTGAAAAAGTCAGACAAAGAATACTCTCGGTAGGAATTTTTTGCGTCAAAATCATCTCTTTAAGACGCTGAATCACCGTAAAAGTTTTACCGGTCCCAGGACCTGCAAGCACCATAACAGGACCTTTCAAGGTCTTTATGCATTCACTTTGTGTCTGAGATAAAGTTTTTAACACCGTATTATCCTTATTTGAGAATAAAACTATTTTACACAAAAAGCACATCATTATTCTGTAACAGATTTTTTACAAACAAAATAAACTTTTCTTGAGCATTCTAAAATAAAAATACAGATTAGTTAGAGAGAGAAAATTTATGATTATTAATACAAATTATCAAATTAATAAAAGACAAAACTTCGGACAAATAAGTGTTGCGCCTGATTTCGCAACAAATTTTGAAAAAATATTTAAAGATAAACCTTCCAAAGGTTATACTTTGATTCAAGCCCTTGAAAAGGCTCATGTTAATGCCTCTCCGAATATCATAAGACATCAGATTGAGTACAAAAATCACCCCGAAAAATTAATCTACTTAGTAGATGTCGATAATTCTAAAGATGTAGCAAATGCTGCTGAGGATTCTTTTACATCCAAAAAAGTTCCTAAAACAGGTATTTTATTTAAAAAAACTGTTTCTTGGGAAAGTATTATAGAACGTGTAAAAGCTCTACCTATTTTTGATTAATAAAAAATCCCGGGATAACCCCGGGATTTTTTGTATTTGTTTCAAACTATTTTGAAGATTTTTTCTTAGTAACTTCTTTCGCTTCTTCTATAGCTTCAAGGTCTTTAGCTATGGCATCTTCGATTTCGGCTTCATCTTCTGACACTTCTGCTTCTTCAGATTCGTCCTCTGCTGTTTCTTCATTTTCTTTATCTTCAACTTCGGATTCTTCTTGTATTTCTTCTGCTTCATCAGATTCAGATTCGCTCAATGCCTCTGCTTCTGCTTGTCTTTTAGCTTCAAATTCACGAAGAGCTTCTTCTTGTTCTTCTTTTGTTTTGGCTCTTAAAATTGGAATACTCGCCAAAAGCGCTATCGCATCGCCTTCAGCCGCCAAATTCAAATCCAAAGCTTCCTCATCAACTACAACATATTTAGAGATAACTTCCAAAAGCTCATCACGCATTTTTTCCATAGTATCAGGAGCAAGCTGCGTTCTGTCATGCATCAAAACAAAACGTAAACGACTAGCTGCTGTTTCTTTTGTCGCATCATGTTCTTGCTCTGTCGCGAAGAATTTTTTATATCTATTCACAATTTCAGTAAAAATATCATTTAAAATTGATTTCATTATTTTGCACCTCCAATTGAGAAGATAAGGTCTTTTATTTTATCAAACCAGCCCTTTGGCTCTTCTAAATCCATAAGAGGAACATCTTCGCCGATAATTCTTCTTGCAATGTTCATATAAGCTTGTCCTGCTTTTGCATTTTCATCATGCACAACAGGTTCACCTTTGTTTGTACTCGTAATGATATCCGTATCTTCAGGAATAATGCCTAAAAGGTCAATAGAAAGGATATCAACAACATCGTCAACGCTCATCATATCATTTGCCTTAATCATATTAGGGCGAACACGGTTGAGGACAAGTTTATAAGATTTAATCTCTTCTTTTGCCTCTAAAAGTCCTATAATTCTATCCGCATCACGAACTGCTGACATTTCAGGTGTTGCAACAACTATCGCTTCTGATGCGCCTGCGGTTGCATTTTGGAATCCCTGCTCAATACCGGCGGGAGAGTCTACAATAACAAAATCGTATTTTTTCTTGAGTTCATCACAAACATCTTTCATTTGTTCTTGATTTACGGCGGACTTATCCCGAGTTTGAGCCGCAGCCAAAAGAACAAGATTAGGATTTTTCTTATCTTTTACCAACGCCTGCTTAAGTTTGCAATTACCTTCCACAACGTCAACAAGGGTATAAACTATACGGTTTTCAAGTCCCATAAGCAAATCAAGATTACGAAGCCCGATATCTGTATCTATCAAAGCAACTTTATGACCAAGTTTTGCAAGGGCTGTACCAATATTGGCACTTGTTGTCGTTTTCCCGACACCGCCTTTTCCTGATGTTATTACTATTACGCGACCTTCCATTATGCCTCCTAAATTTGATTTTCTGTATTCAATGTATAAATATAAATTCTGCCGTCTCTTACTCTTGCCTCTTCCGGCGTAAATGTATCGGTTTTTTCGGCAAAATCTATGTTTGCCCTGTCAGGACGTCTTGCAAAATGACTTGCAATACGAAGCTGTATAGCATCTATTTTTAATGCGCGAATAACAGCTTTTTCATCACCGCAAGAACCCGCATGAGCAATACCTTCCAATATTCCCCAAACAGTTATATCACCTGAGGCAACTATTTCAGAACCGTTATGACAATTACCGATAATAACAACATTGCCGTCAAAACTTACTACTTGCCCTGAGCGCAAAGTTTGTTTGATATAAGCTGTGTCTCCGACAATATTGGCTTTTGCCTTTTCATCAATAATAAATTCTTTTTCCAAAAGCTCTTCTTTGGGCTCAATTACATCTGAAATATAAGATTTCTGAGTTTCATCCTCTAACATACAGCCTGATACCTCACAATTAAGAGGTTTTGGCATTTCAACAAATTCTTCAGGTTTAGTTTCAATAATTTCTGAAACTTTCTTTTCTTCAAAAGATTTAGCTACAAAAGTATCTTCCGTTTCAAGTGAAAAAACTGGTTCGATAGGCTTAATATCATCTGCCTGAATTTTGCTCAAAGCCTCATCTTCCATACGTTCACCAAGTTCTTGAGTCACATCTTTTATATCTGACATAAGATTATCCAAAAGCTCATCATGTTCTTCTTGAGGTTCTTGCATAGCAGAAATATCACTGTAAAAATTTTCATGTTTTGCAATAAGTTCTGAAACTTTTTCATCAGAAACAACAGTAGGAGCAGGAATATCAAACTTTGGCTCAAGACCTAAAACTTCATTTGACTTAGTCAAAATGTCTTTTACGGTCTCGGCTTTCATTTCTTGTTTTTCTTCAATTTCTTTAACATCAATAACTTTAATATCCATTTCAAGTGCAACAAGTTTTGTTGTAGGACTTGAGCTGTGAATCAAAGATAACTCTGAACCCGCACCCAAAACAAGTGATTTAAGACCCAAGATTTGGGGTCTTTCAAGGTCAATATCTCCTAAGTCTAAAACAATCTTTTTGTCACTAAAAAGCCCTGTTTCCAAGCTTTTACCTAATGAAAAAACCATATCTGCAACATTTTTGGATTGAGATATGTCAATATAACTTGTTTCTCTATTTTTTGCGCTCATAAAAAATCCTTTTTGCTCGAAAAACTGTATTTCTACTAAAAATGCTCAAAAGGGAATATCCCTTAAATAAAAGCTTATCGCAAGCATAAAGTAAAAACAATTTTTAAGAGCAAAAATTAATTTTTGTAAAATCAACTTAAAACCGTATCAACTGATAAATTCTGCTTACAATCTTCATAAGGCAAAATTTCAACCTCATTCGTATAAAAATTATAATGCGCAGGAATAATTTCAAGTTCGCCTTTAGCCATTTTTTTCTTCAAAACAGGGATGTCACGAAGCAGCTTAACATCCTCAAGAGTAGCTATTTTTACAC
>JAEWLZ010000170.1 GCA_023457295.1 Cyanobacteria bacterium OH_PDB_112 | reverse complement strand
AAGGCAGTGAGTCCACTTCCTACCCCATAGGGCATGGGTGGGTTTCCAAATCCAACACCGTGGAAGATACGCAAACAGGCCGCGTGCGCTGGGAAATCAGCTACAACAGCGGTTACGCGCTGGACATCACCGGCGCAACGCTCTCCGATACCTTGCCGGATTCCTGCGTGATCGATGGTGATATCAGCGTAAGCGGTTCCGCCGGCGCATCGTTTACCATTCCAGCGGCGGGTGGTGGCAAGAGTTTCAGCTATACGGTCGGAAGCAACGGGGAAAGTGGCCAGCAAGCCTTCAGCATCGTGTTCTACACCGTGCTCACGCCCCAATATGCGAGCCATGTGGGAACGCTGAGCGTGACGAACACCGCCACGTTTTCCCACGGCAGCCTGAGCGGAGGCTCCGCTCAAAGCGAATCTACGGCGGAGATCGCTTCGGGCGAAGTTGCGCCTTTCAAGAAAGAGTTCGTTGCTTTTGACCGCACCTCCAATCAGGCGACCTGGCGCATTACCATCACGCGGCCTTCCCAGTGGTCGGATTTGCGCGTGGCCTCCATCGAGGATTCGCTGGAACGTTGGGGCGGAACCTATTCCTACCAGCAATGGTGGATTCTCAAGGACTCGCTGACCATCACGGGGCTGAGCAATCCGAGCATCCAATGGCGGTATTACGATGCCGATTCCAGCAAAGCCAGCGGTTTCATCATCCAAGCTGCCGGGAGCGGCAATTGGCTTACCGCAACGGATGATGTGACCGTGACCTATCGCACGCAGTTTGATGACGATTCCGCTCCGATGCCCGTGACCAACTACATGAATTATGCCAGCGGCGTGTTTTCGGTGGACGGTGAAACCATCACCGATGACGATAACCCCTCCTTCAACTAAGTCAAGCTGAACCCCCTGCGCAAAAGCGCTGGCATGTTTCGCTTTGATAGCGACCTGAACCGTTATGTGATTGATTGGGTCATCACCATCAACGATGTTGATCGCAACGGCTTTGCCGATCAGGATTACACGGGCAAACACGTTGTGATCACCGATCACCTGCCCCAAGGCCTTACCCTGGTAGAAAGCACGGTGATGGCCGCCTATAACCGCGTGGTGGATAGCCCACCTCCTGTGACTCAATCGGGTGGTGATGTAATCTTTGATCCTGTGGATGTGCAAAACCGCTTCGTAACCCTCTCTTATTCCACCGCGGTAACCCCCGCCGCACTCAGTGACAATACCATCCACCAATTCATCAACGCAGCGGAAGTGACGGTGGATGGGAACCTGCTGGGGCGTAGCCGTTCCACCCGGGAGGTCCCACCGCAGCTGGTGAACAAGGCGGGCTCCCAAAGCGACTTCCTCATCGATTACAGCATCCAAGTGAACTCCATGGCGCTGGATCTGTCCACGGGGAGTACACTCACCCTTTCGGATACGCTGCAACAGGGGCTGGTGCTCTCCACGGGCAGCATCCGAGTGCTCGATGCCGATTCGCAACCCTTGAACAGCAGCCAATATGCCGTCCATTACGATGGATCCACCCGTACCCTGCGGTTCACCCTGCCCGACCAGCAGGCGCTGCGCGTTCTCTATTCCGTGCAGTTGATGGGCACGCTCAACGAAACCAAAACGGTAACCAACACGGCTCGGCTGGTTGGCGTTGCCAACGCATCCAGCACATCGTCGGGTGTATACACCGTCAAGAAATCCTCCGCTACGGTTGAAGCGGATCGCAACGCCCTTCAAGTGAAAAAAATCGATGCCGATAACCTCAACACGGTGCTGGCAGGTGCGGTGTTCCGCCTCAGCCGCATCAGCGCGGCAACGGGCGCGGTCTTGGGCGTTGTGGAAACGCTGACCACCCCCGCAACCGGAATCATCAACTTCATCAACCTCAACATGGATCAGATTTACCTGCTGGAAGAAACCCAGGCGCCTGCCGGGTACGCTATCTCCTTCGCACCCTATTACTTCGTTGTGCCTGGCACCGACGCGACGGATTGGCCTTCCGTTTTCAGCACCCTTGGCATCACCAATTATGGCCTGATGGGCGGATCGCTGATCGTTTCCGATGCGTTGCTTCGCACAATGGCCGTAACGGTGTCCAAGCAATCGATCACTGGAACCGACGAACTGCCAGGCGCTTCGCTAAGCCTGGTCGATGCGGACAGCAACGAAGTGGAATTCTGGGTCTCTGGCGACACCCCGCACCTGATCGCCGCTGAGCTGACCCCAGGGGCTACCTATACGATTACCGAAGTCATGATGCCCAGCGGGTATACGCGGGCTGAATCCATCCAATTCACCGTGAATACCGATGGTACCCCCCAGACCGTTGTGATGAAAGACAAGCCCACCGATGTGACCTTCAGCAAGCAAGCGCTGGGCGGCGGGGCTGAGTTGCCAGGTGCGCATCTGCAGCTTAAGGATGTAAATGGCGATGTGATTGAAGAGTGGATATCCACAACCGTCGCTCACCGGATCGTGGCCGAGCTGCAAGCGGGTGGCATCTATACGTTTGCGGAAACCTCGGCTCCGGATGGCTACGCAATGGCACAAGAAGTGACCTTCACGGTTGGCGCCGATGGAACACCTCAGACCATCACCTTGATTGATGCCCCCAGCGACGTCAGTTTGAGCAAGGTATCCCTGATTGGTGGGGAAGAATTGCCCGGCGCGCACCTGCAGGTGAAGGATTCGGCAGGCGTCGTAGTGGAGGAATGGGTTTCCGGCGATACCCCCCACCAGATCCTCGCAAAGCTGAAGCCTGGTCAGCACTATACCTTCGTGGAAACAATCGCACCGGCTGGCTATGCGCTCGCCGAAGCGATAGACTTTATAGTGGCTTCGGATGGGCAACCGCAGTTGATCCCAATGGTTGACAAGCCCACGGATGTGACGATCAGTAAACGCCCTTGGGGAAGCTCGGCCGAGTTGGCAGGTGCCCATCTGCGCCTCCTCGATTGGCAGGGCAGTGTTGTTGAGGAATGGGATTCGGGAACAACCGCACACCGGCTCGTGGCCAAGTTACTGGCCGGACAAACCTACCGATTGGAGGAAACCAGCGCGCCAACTGGCTATCTGCTGGCAAGTGCCATCACCTTCACAGTGAATGCGGATGGCACAGCGCAGACCATCATAATGTATGATGCCTCCTCCCTTAACAGTTCCCCTTCGGATGTGACTTTCAGCAAGCAGAGCATTACTGGCACGGCAGAATTGCCAGGGGCGGTGCTCAGCATCCAGGATGCAAATGGCACTGTATTGCATACTTGGACTTCCACCACCACGCCGCACCGCTTGGTCAATGTACTGTTCCCCGGTTTCACTTACACCTTAGTGGAAGTCACTGCGCCCAATGGCTACACCGTGGCCGAATCCGTCACGTTTACGGTGAATGCGGATAGCACGCCGCAGACTGTCACCATGAGGGACGCCCCGACGGATGTCACCTTCAGCAAGCTCAGCCTCACCGGCACCGCAGAGCTCCCCGGTGCGGTGCTCAGCATCCGTGATGCGCGCGGCACGGTGATCGAAACCTGGACTTCCACCACCACGCCCCATCAGGTCACGGCTACGCTGATCGCCGGCGCAACCTACACGCTGGTGGAAGTCACTGCACCCAATGGCTACACCGTGGCCGAATCCGTCACCTTTACGGTGAATGCAGATGGCACGCCGCAGACTGTCACCATGAGGGATGCCCCGACGGATGTCACCTTCAGCAAGCTCAGCCTCACCGGCACCGCAGAGCT
>JAEWLZ010000169.1 GCA_023457295.1 Cyanobacteria bacterium OH_PDB_112 | reverse complement strand
CAAAGCAAAGATGTTAAAAGATTATCACAAATCCCGTTTGCAATTTTGCCGATTGTATTAGCTGTTGCCGGAGCAAGTACAAAAATATCAGCCTCCTCTACAAGACTAACGTGTTTTACGCAATAATCCTGAAAAGAAAAGGTATCTGAATATACAGAATTTTTTGATAATGTCGCAAGAGTCGTTTCAGTTACAAATTCTTTGGCATTTTCGGTTAAAACAACTTTGACAGAAGCTCCCTGGCGTATAAAACTTCGAACAAGACCACAGATTTTGTAAGCCGCAATTCCGCCTGTTATACCTATTAAAATTTTCTTACCCTTAAGCATTATCGTTTTCCTTTGTTAATATTTTTTCAAGCTCCAAAACAGAATTCTCCAAATTATCGTTCACAATTTGATAATCAAAATAATTTCTTTTTTCGTATTCGCTTTCCACAATAGAAAGTCTTTTTTCTATAACTTCTTCCGTTTCAGTGCAACGCCCTTTAAGACGTGATTTAAGCTCTTCAAAAGAAGGCGGTAAAATAAAAATCAAAGTCGCGTCTGGACGTTTGGTTTTAATTTGCAACGCCCCTTGAACATCTATTTCAACAATTAAATCATAACCTTCCGTCAAAATATCATTCACAACTTTTTCATAAGTTCCGTAATAATTATCTGCAAATTGCGCCCATTCAATAAATTCATTATTTTTTACAAGTTCCTGAAATTTTTCTTTTGTAAAAAAATGATAATTAACGCCGTCAACTTCATTAGGGCGCGGCAATCTTGTAGTAACAGAAACCGACAATTTTATTTTTGGGTTTCTGTTAAGAATTTCATTAACCAAAGTTCCTTTGCCAACACCTGAAGGTCCTGATATTACAAATAATTTACCTTGCTTGTCCATTTTTTCTCCTGTTTTTAAAATTATAATAAATAAAACGATAAAAGCAATTTAAAAACATTTTTGTTTGCAAAATTTTTAGTTATTTACAAAATATAAATTTTATTATAATATATGTACAAAATATAATTTTAAACCCTGGAAGAGGAAGTAATGGTTTCATCAAAAAAACTTTACGATAGCGAAAAATTTCAACTGGAGCTTATAGATAAAGTTTCTTTCGAATTTAAAGATTCCTTAACCTCTATTATAGGGTTTTCTGAAATAATTAAAAATAATTGCAATAATGAAGAATCTCTTAACTTTATAGGAAATGTTCTAACGAGTAGTGAAAAAATGTTGGAATTAATTAATAATATTTCAAATTTTTCTCGTTTTGTTTCCCAAAATTATCAAAAAACAACAGATTATTTTTGCTTAAAAGAACTTTCTTGCGAAATAATGAGTTCTTTTGATGCGATTATAAAAAAGAAAAATATAAAAATACAGGCAAATATGTCCGATTTTAAAATAAAAAATGACCACAAAATATTTACTCAAATTTTATACAGTATTTTAAACCATATTATCAGAATAGCGCCCCAAAATGGCGTTATTTTTATAAATATATATAAGTTTAAAGATAAAATTTGCTATGAAATTAAAACCAATTCCACAGTTTCTTCAATTGACAATAAAAAAGAAGAAAATACTATTGACCTAAATGAAATGCAAGAAAATCTTTGCGTAAATATGGATTTGTTTTTTGCAAAAAAACTTTTAAATATAATAAACAGTAATCTTTTATTGGAACAAGACAACAATAATTTTGCAACAATAAAATTTTGTATATCTGATTTTTAAAAATATTTATGAACAAAAGACCCAACAAAAATACCTAAAATCGCACCTATAAAAACTTCAACCGGCGTGTGTCCCAAAAGTTCTTTTAATTTTTCAGAGGTAGGAACATCATAAACATGATCAACGATTTTGTTTAAAGTAGCAGCCATTTTTCCTGCCGCACGGCGCAAACCTGCCGCATCATACATAACGACAAGAGCAAAACCCATTGCAAGCGCAAAAGTAGTAGACATAAAGCCATCAATCAATCCGGTTGACGTTGCCATAGCTATAACAAAAGCACTATGGCTGCTTGGCATTCCGCCTGTTGTAGTAAAAATTTTAAAATTAATACTCCTATGAGTAACTATATATGTCAACACCTTGGTAGATTGTGCCGCCATTGCCGCCATAAAAGCCGCTGTTAAGATTTCATATCCGGTATTATGTATTTGTGACATTAATTTTTTATCCTATTTTCTATTATTTCCAGTATACCGCTAAGAAGCGAAGATTCAAGTCCATTGCTTAAAATAGCTTCTTTTGCCTCAAAACAAAGCTCGATTACTTTATTTTTGGATTCTTCAAGCCCGTAAAGTACAGGATAAGTAGTTTTTTCTGCTTGCTCATCTTTTCCTGCGGTTTTACCGAGTTCTTCAGTTGTGGCAATTATATCAATAATATCGTCATAAATTTGAAACGCCAAACCAAAATTTTTCGCATATTTTTGCAAAATATCTATTTTTTCCTGCGAAGCCCCTGCTAATTTTGCGCCACAAAATAAAGACAACTCAAACAAAGCAGACGTTTTATTTTTGTGAATAAAATCAAGAGTCTCTTTATCAATTTTTTTTCCTTCAGATTGGATATCAACTATTTGCCCGGCAATAAGTTTATGAGCACCTGCCGCCACAAGAAAAGCCTCTAGTACTTCCAATTTTATTTTATCGGATACATTGTCTGGCGTTTGACGAATAATCACCTCAGGAGCAAAGCTCAATAAAGCATCACCCGCCAAAACAGCGGTAGCCTCATCAAAAGCTTTATGGTTAGTAGGTCTTCCTCTGCGTAAATTATCATCATCCATGCATGGCAAATCATCATGGATTAAACTTTGAGCATGTAGCATTTCTATGGCGCAAGCCGTCGGAATAGCTTTTGCAATATCTCCTCCGCAAACTCTACAAGCTTCGAGTGTTAAAACAGGGCGAAGTCTTTTACCTTCAGCTAAAACACTATATCTCATAGCTTCCCAAATTCTTTCAGGATATTTTATCTCCAAATATTTATCCAAATGCTCATCTATTATCTTTTTATGCTTATCCAAATTTTCCATTTATTCTTCCTCTGACTCAAAATTCCTAATATTCTGGCGAGATTTTCGTCGAGATTCCTCACGTTTTTGTGCACTTATTTTAGCAAGTTTTTTGCCTCCCGAAAATTTTACCTTCCCTTCATTTTTTTTGCTCATTGCACTTATAATTTCTTTTGCATCAAGAGCTTCCTGCAAAAAAGTACGATAACTTTCATAACGATAAGACGGCAAAATATCCAAGTTTGCGAGAACATTGCATCCTTCCTCTTCAATATGCAGACAATCATTAAATTTACAGCCCGAACTTAACTCAAAAATTTCATCAAAAAGTTTATCAATATCACAAGGATCAACCATATCGAATTTAAGATTACTAAATCCCGGAGTATCAGCTACTTGAGCAGTTTTTCCATCAGGCAAAGGTATTTCCATAAGCTCTGTATGTCTTGTGGTATGAGTCCCTTTTAGGGTTTTTAAGCTCACTTCTTTTGTCCTTAAATTAAGCCCGGGCAAAATCGCATTTAAAAGACTGGATTTACCCACTCCCGATTGACCGCACAAAACACATATTCCTGATACCAAAATTTCTTCAAGTCTTTCAATTCCTTTTTTTTCTTTAGCGGATGTAAAAATAACTTCGTATGACAAATTACTGTAAATTTGTTCTATATGCTCTTTAGCACTGTTATTTGAAGCAAGGTCGTCTTTATTTACACAAATAACCGCCTCAATATTATGAAGCTTTGCAAATGACAAATAACGATTCAGCTGAATATAATCGAATTCAGGCTCTTTTAATGCCGCAACTATAATAACTTTATCAATATTGGCTGTCGCGGGACGCGAAATTGAATTTTTTCTAGGCAAAACTTCAACAATCGCCGCTTGTTTTGAATTTTTATCTATTTCTTCTAAGCGAACTTTATCACCCACCAGTACTGAAATATCGGTTTTTTTAAGAATTTCTCTGACCTTACATTCAAAAGTCGTGTTTTCGACTTTAACATAATAAAAATCTGAAAAAATTTTCGTAACTAATCCAAGCAAATTTTCACCTTAATTAAAATGATAGTTCCATGATAACGAATACCCCGATAAAGAGCAAGTTTTTCGCAAAAAAAAGACCTCATAAGAATAAGGTCTAAGCTTTCGAATTAAGAATAGCTGGAAGTATGAAAAAGATTAATTATATTTTAGAATTAAATAACATTTAAACAATTAGACAGTAGGGTTAATTGATAGTATTATTTTTCGTAAGATATCTAATCTCGGAGAATTTTCATGATACTAAAACAATTTACAGCAGGACCTTATGAAGCAAATAATTATCTTCTTATTGACGAATCAACAAAAAAAGCTGTACTTATAGACGCATCAGGAGCTTTTGAAAAAGTAAAGTCTCTTCTTAATGAAAATAATGCAATTCTTGAAAAAATCCTTTTAACTCATGGTCATTTTGACCATATTGGAGGATGTTATGATTTTCAAAAAAATCTTGGCACAAAGGTTTTGATTCACAAAGATGATGCCGAAATGGTGAATAAAATGAAACAGCAGCTTCAAATGTTTGGCATGCCCGCACAAGAAGAACCGACCGTTGAGGGTTTTATTGAAGACGGAGAAATTATAAAAATAGGTGATTCTCAAATAAAAGCCATCCATACTCCGGGACACACAAAAGGAGGCATGTGCTTTTTGGTTGAAGATAAAATTTTCTCAGGAGATACACTCTTTCTTCACTCTGTCGGCAGAACAGACCTCTACGGCGGAGATTACTCCGAACTTGAAAAATCTATTACTCAAAAATTATTCACTCTTGAAGGTGATTATACAATTTATCCCGGGCATGGACCTTCTACTTCTTTGGATAAAGAAAAGCTTGAAAATCCTTTCTTTGGCAGAAAACCCATAGCTTAAATTAATACTTGCAAATGATTTTTGTAAATTTTTTTTAACAAAGTAGCAATTTTTCTTTTGACATGATTTAAAATAGTTACAGTCAGGGTTTAGATTCTTGACTGACAAGTTTCAGTCATAATTCTTAAGGAATGTAGGAGTCTGGTAAAATGATAACAAGAGCAATTACTGTAAATCCACGTGTTTCAAATACTTCAAATGTTTTAAATATCAGAAAAAACAATGCTGATACTAGTACCACTTTTGGTATGCTTTTAACCGAAAGTGATTTAAGATCCTTGATAAGAGACCAAGATGGTGTTGGTGACGTGGTCTTAAAAGGATTAAACAGAGATTTTTATTTGCAAAATGGTGATGGACCTAAGAATAAAGCAAAAATAGAAGAGGCCTTTAAAAAAAATCCACAAATATACCCTCAATCACGCTTATCTAAAGCTGTTAGAATTGTGAGTAAATGGGTTTTTTAATTTAATTAACTAATTCTTGAACTTTATTTGAAATTAATGCTCCAAATACTGCACCTAACCCCATACCGACAAGCGAGCCGATAGCTTTACCGTGTTTTGCGCCAATTGCACCGCCATACCCTATACCGGCTGTAATAGTTGCAACATTTATACCTGATTTTACAGTTTGTTGAATTGTACTATCTGCTTGTTCTTCGATATTTTTACCTTTTCCTGTTGCTTTAAATATTTTAGGTAATTCAAGAATAGAAAGCGCTGCCACACCCAAAATAGTTGTACGTTTCATGGCTCTAGCTGTTAATTCACCAAAAATATTTTTGGCTTTTATTTCTCTTAGGCTGACATCGTCACCAAAGTCATCTTTCATTGTTGTAGGCAAAGGTTCCCCTTCTGTTATGCCTAAAAATTTTACAACTTTTTCACCAAATTTTGTGTCATAAATTACATTATCATTTCTATCTAATTTAAATAAAACATTTCTTACTTTTTCATTTTTAGTTTTATCCATCCATTTTTCAAGTAATGTATTACGTAAAAATGAAAAGTTATGCTGAGTTTTACCGTGATCATACTTTTGAATGTATTTATGGTTTGTTACAAGACTTTTTGCATGATTCCATCCGTCTTTAAGGTCATTCAAATCTTCAGGCGCATTTATAACCGCCAAGCTAACAAGCCCAACGGCAGGAAGAATATCATTATTTTCAATTTTTTCATCAAAAGAAGATACTCGTCTAAACATTGGAACAGCACAAAGAAGAGTTTTTTCAATTTTTTGGTCTAAAGATTCAGAACCCGCAACTTTAGATTTAACATTTTTAATGTCTTTTTCTAATTGCGGATATTGTCCGAAACTATTGTCAGTATAGAAATTTACACTCAACTTGTACTACCTTAACTTTACTTAGAAATAACCTTATATATATAAAAACAAAACGAATGAAAAAATTGCCAAATTTGTTTAAAAATAGCCCATGTAGGCAGGTAATTTTTAACATGTTGAAACATTTATAAACTAAAAAGGTTTACCTGGAAAGATAAACCTTTTTTAAAATTTATATTTTAAAATCAAAAATTAGAAATTTAATCCGCCTTCTCTTGCGGCATCTGCCAAAGCAGCTATTTTGCCGTGATAAACAAATCCGCCTCTATCAAAAACCACATCTTCGATTTTAGCTTTTTTAGCGGCTTTTGCTATTTCTTCTCCAACTTTTTGAGCAATTTCGGTATCTGCGATTTTATCTGATTTTAGAGCAAGCGAAGAAGCTGCAACCAAAGTAACACCTTTTGTGTCATCAATGATTTGAGCATAAATGTGTTTGCCAGATTTGTAAACCGCCAATCTTGGGCATTCAGAAGTTCCTGTAATTTTATTTCTGATTCTTCTGTGTTTTTTTCTTGTAAGTTCTTTTTTATTTTGTTGTTTAATCATTTTTTTGTCCTTTCACCTAAGCCTTTTATTTTGGAAAGCATTTTTAAGCTATTTTTAAGCATCTTTCCCGCTTTATATGGGCTACTTTATTATCACTTTTTCTTACCGGCTTTTCCGGCTTTTCTTCTGATACGTTCACCTTCGTATCTAATACCTTTTCCTTTATAAACTTCAGGTGGTCTTTTGCCTCTGATTTCAGCTGCAACATCACCAACTGCCTGTTTATTAGGACCTTTAACAGTAATTTTATTATTACCTTCTACAATAAATTCTATACCGGCAGGAGCTTCAACTTTAACAGGGTGAGAATAACCCAATTGCAAGTTTAAAGTATTACCTTCTTTTGCTACACGGTAACCTACACCTTGAATTTCAAGTTTTTTAGTAAAACCGTCTTTTACTCCAACTACGGCATTATTTATAAGAGTTCTGCTAAGACCATGTAATGCTCTTGCTTTACGGTCATCAGATTCTCTTGTTACTACTATTTTATTATCTTCCTTTGTCAAAACGATTTCAGGACGAATTGAAACTGTTTCAGTTCCTAAGGGCCCTTTTGCGGTTACCACATTATCTGAAATAGTTACTTCTACTCCCTGAGGGATTTCGACAGGTTGTTTACCTATTCTGGACATTTTTATTTGTCTCCAATTACTTTTTTACTTAACTACCAAACATAGCATAGAACTTCGCCGCCGATTTTTTCTTTTCTTGCTTTTCTATCGGTCAAAAGTCCCTTGCTAGTACTGACGATAGCGACTCCTGCGCCATCTAAGATTTTTGGTAAATGTTTTGATTTTAAATAAACTCTCAAACCAGGCTTAGAAACTCTTTTCAAATTTTCTATAACAGGTTTTCCTGATTCATCATATTTCAAAACAACTCTTAGAGTTTTAAATTTACCGTTTTCTTTTTCTTCAAAGTCTGTAATGTAACCTTCAGACTTTAAAAGCTTTGCCAATTCTACTTTTAATTTAGATGATGGCATCTCAACATCAGAATGGCTAACCATGTTAGCATTTCTGATTCTTGTTAACATATCTGCTATTGGATCTGTATTCATTGATTTTTCCTTATTTTACTTTATAGCTTTATCAAACTTAGGCAGATGCCTTTGTTATATTACCAAGAAGCTTTTGTAACTCCAGGCAAAAGGCCTTTATGAGCCATTTCTCTCAAGTGAATTCTGCAAAGACCGAAATCTCTGTGGAAACCATGAGGTCTTCCGCAAATACTGCAACGGTTATGCAATCTTACTTTTGAAAGTTTACCTGCTGCTACAAGTTTTTCTCTTCTTTGTTCTTTTTGTATCATTGCTTTTTTAGCCAAGGTTTTATCTCCTTAATTCAGCTTATTTCTTAAACGGCATACCGAGTGCAGCAAGCAATTCTTTTGCTTCTTCATCAGTTTCCGCAGTAGTTACTATTGAAATGTCCATGCCTCTTGTTGCATCAACATCATCGTATGAAATTTCAGGGAAAAGAACTTGTTCTTTGACTCCCAAAGAATAATTTCCTTTACCGTCAAAACTTTTTCCGTTAATACCTCTAAAGTCACGAATACGGGGAAGCACAACACCGATAAGTTTTTGTAAGAAATCATACATTCTCTCACCGCGAAGTGTTACCATGCAACCAACAGGCATTCCTTCTCTGATTTTGTAAGTCGCGATTGATTTTTTAGCTTTTGTAACAACCGCTTTTTGTCCTGCTATATCAGTAAGTTCTTTTACCGCAGCTTCTATCAACTTTGAGTTTTTAGCTCCTTCACCTACTCCCATATTAATTACAACTTTGTGTAATTTAGGAACTTGATGAATATTTTTATAGCCGAATTTTTCTTTTAAAGCCGGTATTACATCTTCCTTATATTTTTTTTGAAGTTCTTTTGTCACTGCCATTTTTTTATTCCTTAAATATCAAGCTGTTCGCCGCATTTTTTACATACACGAACTTTTTTACCATCTACTGTTTCTACTTTTATTCTTGTAGCTTTTTCGCATTTTGTGCAATAAAGCATAACTTTTGAAGAATACAAAGGAGCTTCATACTTAACTAAGCCGCCTTGAATTCCTAACATAGGGTTAGGTTTTTGAGCCTTAGTTATCATATTTACACCTTCAACAACAACTTTATTGTCTTGAGGAAGAGATTTTTTTATGTTGGCTATTTTGCCTTTATCTTTTCCTGCAACAACAATAACTCTGTCGCCTGTTCTTACATGTAATTTATTATTATTATTTTTTTCTTGTTTTTTCATGATTTTAAATTACCTCCGGAGCCAATGAAACAATTTTCATAAACCCTTTATCTCTAAGTTCACGGGCAACCGGTCCAAAAACACGAGTTCCGATTGGGTTTCCGTCTTTATTGATAATTACAGCGGCATTTTCATCAAATCTAATTGTTGTACCGTCCAAACGTTTTAAACTTTTCTTAGTTCTAACGACAACAGCTTTAACTACATCAGATTTTTTAACCGGCATATTAGGAGCGGCATCTTTTACAGCACAAACAATGATATCACCGATTCCTGCGTATTTTCTGCCTGAACTGCCAAGAACTCTTATGCAAAGAAGTTCTTTTGCCCCTGTATTATCTGCTACATTTAGTCTTGTTTCTTGTTGTATCATTTTTTCTTTCCTTATTCAGAAATTATTTTGCTTTTTCAATTACTTCTGCGACGCTCCAGCATTTATTTTTGCTGACTGGTCTTGACTCAATAATACGAACGGTATCACCTTGAGCAGCTTCGCCTTTTATATTATTTGCAAGATAATTTTTTGTTGATTGCTGAATCTTCTTGTATTTTGGGTGTGGTTTATATTCATGAACTGCAACCACTACTGTCTGATTCATTTTATCGCTTACTACTATACCTGTTTTTTCCTTCTTAGGCACGATTTTCACCTCTTAATTGTTTATTAACTCTTTTTCTCTGATTACAGTTTTAACTTGAGCAATTTGATGCTTGATTCCACCTATTTCAGCAGGATTTTCAAGTTTCTGAGTTGCTTTTGCTACTTTTAATTCAAATAGCTTCTTTTTCAAGTTAAGCACTTCATCTTTTAATTCATCAATTGTAAGTTCTCTAAGTTGGTTTATTTTCATTGTTATCACCATTTACTTTTCTATAATTCTTGTTTTAATAGGTAACTTTTGAGCTGCAAGTTCTAACGCTCTTACAGATATCTCTCTTGAAACCCCTGCCATTTCAAACATAACTCTGCCGGGTTTTACAACAGCTACCCAATATTCTGGATTGCCTTTGCCTTTACCCATACGAGTTTCAGCAGGTTTTTTTGTAATAGGTTTATCAGGGAAGATTTTAATCCATACCTGACCGCCTCTTTTTATGTGACGAGTCATCGCACGTCTTGCAGCCTCGATTTGTCTGCTTGTAATCCAGGCAGGCTCAACTGTTTGAAGACCGTATTCGCCAAATTCTAACTCAGTTCCTCTTGTTTCAGAACCTTTCATATTGCCCTTCATTTTTTTACGATATTTTGTTTTTTTAGGCATTAACATTGTTTTATGCTCCTAATAAATTTAATTATTTACCTCTTTTTTTACCTGCACGACGTCCGGCTGATGCTGCACCGCCTTCAAATCCGCCTGCTTTTTTAGCTTTGATATTTTGGTCTACTTTTTCACCAGGCAAAATTTCGCCTTTGAATAACCAAACTTTTACACCTATAATTCCCATCATAGTATCTGCCTGAGCAAAACCATAATCCACATCGGCTCTTAAAGTTTGAAGAGGAATACGACCCTCTTTAGACCATTCTGTTCTTGCAATTTCAGCTCCGCCCAAACGACCGGAAACTGCAACTTTAATACCAAGAACGCCTGCTCTCATTGAACGTTGAATAGCTTGTTTCATCGCTCTTCTGAAAACAACCCTTTTTTCAAGCTGTTGAGCAATTGATTCTGCTACTAATTGAGCATCAGCATCAATTTTATCAACTTCAAGAATATCTATCTGCACTTTTCTGTTAAATTTCGCAGATAAATCTTTTCTTAAATCTTCTACACCCTGTCCGCCACGACCGACAATAATACCGGGCTTAGCCGCAATAATTGAAATAGTAGCATCTTGTCCTTTTCTATCTATAAGGATTCTGCTTATACCTGCATTATAAAGTTTCTTTTTGAGATAAGCTCTCATTTTAGCATCTTCAGCTAAATTTGCAGGATATTCTTTTTTATTTGCAAACCAACTACTTAACCAGGGTTTTATTATACCTACTCTGAATCCTGTTGGATGTGTCTTCTG
This sequence comes from Cyanobacteria bacterium OH_PDB_112, assembly GCA_023457295.1. Classification (GTDB taxonomy): domain Bacteria; phylum Cyanobacteriota; class Vampirovibrionia; order Gastranaerophilales; family CAJFVJ01; genus JAEWLZ01. Next base: position 4,154 of record JAEWLZ010000169.1, on the reverse strand, counting down.
TCCCAATTTGATGTCTCCTATTTCTTAACACCGACTTTGACAGTCAAATGTGATGTACGTTTCAATCTTCTATAAATACGCCCTTGAGCGCGAGGTTTTGCTCTTTTATAAGTAACACTTTCATCAGCAAATACTTCTGATACTATCAAAGCTGCTACATCAAGTCCTTTTTCTTGAGCATTAGCTACTGCGCTTTGCAAATTATGCAAAACAACTTTTGCCGCCTCATAAGGCATAAAACGAAGAATTTTAATAGCTTCTTGAACATTTTTGCCACGGACTTCATTTATTACTCTGCGAAGTTTTCTCGCAGTCATTTTTATATTTGTTTGTTTAGATGAAGCTTCCATAATTATTTCCTTTTCGCTCCTTTGTCCTGTCCTGCGTGACCACGATAGAATCTTGTAGGAGCGAATTCGCCCAATTTATGACCTATCATTTGCTCTGTAACATAAACAGGAACATGTGTTTTACCGTTATGAACCGCTATGGTATGACCCAACATATCAGGTATTATCATAGATGCTCTAGACCAAGTTTTTATTACTTTTTTATCACCTGCTTCGTTCATTTTATCAATCTTTTTTTGTAAAGATTCTAGAACGTATGGACCTTTTTTTAGTGAACGGGCCATTTATATTATCTCCTTACTTCTTACGTTTTCTTACTATATACTTATCGGTATTTTTATTTTTCTTTCTTGTTTTATAACCAAGAGCCGGTTTACCCCAAGGAGTTTTTGGATGCCCGCCGGGACCTGTTTTACCTTCACCACCACCGTGAGGGTGATCGCAAGGGTTCATTGTTACACCACGAACCGTAGGACGAACGCCTAAATAGCGTTTTCTTCCGGCTTTACCGATTTTCATGTTTTTATGTTCTGAGTTACCAAGCGTGCCGATTGTTGCGTAACAATCTTTACGAACCATTCTCATTTCTGATGATGGCATTTTCAAAGTAACAAAATTTCCTTCTTTCGCCATAAGCTGCGCACCTGCACCTGCGGAACGAACTAACTTTCCGCCGCAACCAGGCGTTAATTCAATATTGTGTACCACAGTACCCAAAGGAATATCAAACAAAGGAAGAGCATTTCCTGTTTTGATTTCCGCCTCAGAACCGCTTACAATAACATCTCCCACTTTTAAATTTTCGGGAGTTAAAATATATCTTTTCTCACCGTCAGCATAACAAACTAAAGAAATACGAACATTTCTGTTTGGATCATATTCTATTGTTTTTACTGTTGCCGGAATACCAGCTTTATCACGTTTGAAATCAATAATACGATAAGCTTTTTTATGTCCGCCGCCTTTGTGACGACATGTGATTCTACCTGTATTATTTCTTCCTGATTTTTGTTTTCTAGGCATCAACAACGATTTTTCAGGGGTAGAGGTTGTAATATCAGCAAAATCATTTACTGACATTCCTCTTTGTCCCGGTGATGTTGGATTTATATTGCGAATAGCCATTTTTTTAAGCTCCTATCAAATCTTCAAGAGGTTCGCCTTCTAAAGTAACGATGGCCTTCTTGCCTGATTGTGTTCTACCATGTTTTAGACCTAGTCTTTTTTCATGACTTGGCATATAAACTGTTCTTACTTTTTTAACTTTTCTTCCAGGGAAAAGCTCTTCAACAGCTTGCTTGATTTCTGTTTTTGTAGCATCTTGAACTACTTCAAACGTATATTGACTTTTTTCAACTGCCATAACAGCCTTTTCTGTTATTAAAGGCTTTTTGATTACATCAAGCAGTCTTTCCTGATTCATTTTTATACGGCTCATTTTCTTAATAACCTCTCTGTTATATCTGCAATAGCTGTTTCAGTTACAAGAACTTTATCAGCCTCGAGAATATCTTTTACATTTATGTTAGATGGAAGAATCATTCTAACATTTGGTAAATTTCTTGCAGAAAGCTGTAAATGTTGATTTTCAGGCTGTTTGTAATCCGCAATAATAAGGATTTTACCTTCTAAATTTAAAGCTTTTAAGATTTTTACCATTTCTTTTGTTTTTGGCGCTTCGATAGCTGAAAAATCTTTCACTACCGTCAAATCAGCCGTTCTTGCAGAAAAAGCTGACCTTAAAGCCAATCTTCTTGCTTTTGTAGGCATTGAAAAACTGTAATCTCTTGGTTTTGGACCAAAAGAAACACCACCACCTGCAAAAAGAGGGCTTCTCAAACTGCCTGCTCTAGCTCTGCCGGTACCTTTTTGTTTCCAAGGTTTTTTACCGCCTCCACGAACTTCCGAACGTGTTTTTGTATTTGCAGAACCGCTTCTTGCATTATTTAACTGTCTTCTTACAGCTAAATGCATTACATGAACATTAGGCTCAATGCCGAAAACTTCATCGTTAAGAACGATTTCGCCTAGCGAGCTTCCTGTTGCATTATGTATAGTTAATTGCTTTGCCATGATTTTTTATTCCTTTAGTTCCACTTAACTCTTGATGGTTTTACTGTTACCAATTTGCCCTCAGGACCAGGAACAGAACCTTTTACCAACAAAAGATTTTTATCATTATCAATTTTTACCACTTGCAATTTTGCAACGGTAACTGTTTCATTACCCATGTTTCCAGCCATTTTTTTGCCTTTGAAAACACGGCTTGGTGTTGTACCTGCACCGATAGAACCAGGAGCTCTATGGTTTTTAGAACCGTGAGCCATAGGTCCTCTTGAGAAATTGTGACGTTTTACAGTACCTTGGAATCCTTTACCGATTGAAGTTCCTGTTACGTCAACTTTTTCTATATCTGCCAAAACACTTGCATCAAGAGTTTGACCTATTTCGTATGAAGATGTATCTTCAACTCTAAATTCTTTTAAAACTCTAAACAAGCCTAATTTATTTTTCTTTAAGTGACCTTGTTGAGCTTTTGTTAAATGCTTTTCTTTAGCTTCAACCAATCCAACCTGAATTGCGTTATAGCCGTCTTTCTCAACAGTTTTAATTTGAGTGACTGTGAGTGGTTCTACTTTTATAACTGTTACCGGAATAATAATTCCGTCTTCGTTGAAAACTTGGGTCATGCCAAGCTTTTCGCCAATTACGCCTAAAGTCATTTTTACCTCTTTCTTTGCGAGCGCTGCGTTACTTTAGATTTCGCAGATCACATTCTTACTTAGTTTCGACGGTCTTTCACCGTCACGACATTATAGTTTTACTTCGATATCAACACCAGCAGGAAGATCCATTCTACTAAGTTCTTCTGTTGTTTGTTGAGTCGGATTAAGAATGTCGATAATTCTTTTATGTGTACGAGATTCAAAATGCTCACGTGATTTTTTGTTTACGTGAGGGCTTCTTAGTACACAATAGATACGACGCTTTGTAGGCAAAGGAATAGGTCCTGAAACCTTAGCGTCAGTTCTTTCCGCAGTTTCCACGATTTTCTTTGCAGACAAATCGATTAAGCGGTGATCATATGCTTTTAAACAAACTCTTATTCTTTGTTGTTTTGATTTAGTTGCCATTATTATTTCTGTCCTTTTTCTATTTAACTCGAAACTCAGCGCATGCCGAAATCTCTCATTCAGTATTATTAACTGTATCTAAAACAAAAACCGCCGTCAACCATGACTTTTCAAGTTTGTTGCAGGTTTGTAATATTGTATATACTTTCTTATTAATTCTTCTTATCTCCCCTACGCGTGGGGCGGAACCTTATTACTTCTAAATCTTTTTCTTATAGGTACTTTTTGCTCAAAAAGTACCCAAAAAAGCTCGCCTGTTATCGTTCACGCATTTCTAAACTCATCTCGCTAGCTCCGCCAAAAAGTTCTCCGCGTCGGATTTTCTTTCAGAAAATCCTTTTCGCTCGATTTCGTTAAGAAATCAAAGCTCACTTACCACAAGGCGAGATTATGGGATGAAGTCGCCTCCCGCTTTGTGGAGTTTTTCCATATTTCTTAGCGAAATTGAACGTACTCACCGAAGGTGAGGTGGCGCATCGCTAACTCTGCTGGAACTTGTATATTGAATGCTCGCGAATGCGGTTATAAGCCAAGTGAAATGAGTGTTAGAAAATATGAGAAAAACGCAACTCGGCGGGCGTTTTTATGAAACTTTTTGGGCAAAAAGTTTCCGCTCCCCGCGTAGGGGAGAAATTAAACTAAATTCTTTGTATCCCACCGAGCCCATGGG
>JAEWLZ010000168.1 GCA_023457295.1 Cyanobacteria bacterium OH_PDB_112 | reverse complement strand
AAGGTTATAAAATTTTTTATACTTTATTATTGAAGAATGTTTAAAATATTTTTTAAAATCATTTATATTTTTATAATTTCCTTTTTCCTTTTACAGCCGTCTTTTTCTGCGGAAAATCAAAATATTTCTTATTGGCAGCCTTATATGCAGGATTTGAGGTTGAAAATATGGAGTAATTGGCAACCGCCTAGGGCAAAATTATCATTAAGAGCGGTTGTTCTTTTTAATGTTTCAAAAAAAGGAAATATCAATAAAATTGAAATCTGTAAATCATCGGGCGATGAAGAATTTGATTCAATAGCTATAAAGGCAGTACAGGCTGCTGCTCCATTTCAACCTTTTCCTAAAGAATACAAGGATGAAGATGTCGATATTAATTTTACATTTGACTATAATCTTAGGAAAGGATTTTCGGCAGCCGCAAAATCTAGGGGGGATTTTAACGGTTATATAAATACACTTATGAAAGAAGTGGATGAATATTTAAAGCCTTACAGTCAATATCCTCGAAACAAACGGGTGGTTTTGCAAATCAAATTTATTTCTTCAGGTGAAAAAACAAAAATTTCGCATGTTAATATAATTAAAAGTTCAGGGAGTCGCAGTTTTGATAGTAAAGTTTTGTCAGAACTGCAAAAGCCCGATTTGGAATTTTCTCCGATACCCAAGGAAAAAAACTGTGAAGGTCTTACCGTAAAAACCACATTTTCTACGAAAAAACCTGCTAAAGGTTCAATTGGCGGAGGTATTATAGGAGCTTGTGCAGGATTTTTAGCTTCTTTATTTTTACTGTAAATTAATACCCTCTTTTTTTAAGAAAAGCTGCTAATTCTTTATCATATGTGGCAACGTGTGATTCAAGCCATTCTGCTGCTGTTTCTGCCAAATGTAAAGTAAAAAGTCCTTCTGAGTATTCACGAAGAAATTTATTTTCTTTAATTTCTTCATAAACAGCTTTAAAAAAACAATGTCTTTTTTTATGTTCTTTGTAACCCGGGAATTTTTCTTTTAGCATAAACTTTTCTTCTGTTTTGAAATGATTTGATGTGTAATAATTAAGGTCTTTTAAAAAATTATCAATGTCATTTATTGTATAATCATGGGTATTGATTTTTTTACAAAAATTATTATATTGATTGAAAATACCTTTGTGTTGTAGATCTATAAGATCTATACCCGTATTATATTTTTCATCCCATTGTAATTCTTTTAGTTTCATATACACTCCTAATAGTCTTTATTAAGGTTTTTTAAAAATGATGCCAATTCTTTGTCATAAGTTACTATATGAGAGTTCCACCATTCGGCTGCTGTGGTTGCAAGGTTTATTGCGAATATATGCGCGGCGGAATGTCTAAAAAATTTATTGTCCCTTATTTCTATATAAAGAGCTTTAAAAAAATCATGTCTTTTTTTATGCTCTTCATAGTCAGAAAAATTTTCTTTTAGCATCATTTTTTCTTCGGTTTCAAAGTGTGTAGAGGTATAGTAATCCAGGACTTCTATAAATTTATCAATAACTTCTTTATCAAAATGCCCTTGATTTATTTCGCTATAAAAATTATTAAAACCTTCAAAAAGTTGTTGATGTTGTTTGTCAATAATTTCTATTCCTGAAGCGTAATCATCATACCAAACCAATTTATTATGAAGAAGCATAGCTTGAGTTTCCTTAATTTTAAAATCTTTGAAGATAATTTATCGTTTATTTATATTTTTGTGAACAGCCTGTCGACTTATTTGCAAAGATAGTTTTGTTGATTGCAGTAAAAAAATTAACAAAACTACAAAAAAGCATAAAAAACTCAAAGACAAGTTGACAGAGGGCTTTGCTTGTAGTTTTATAGAATACACGGGTTGTTATATCAACCCTAAAATCAATGAAATTAATACAGAAGGCAAAAGGAGAAAACATGCCAACTATAAACCAGCTAGTACGTAAAGAACGTAAAAAAATCATAGATAAAACCAAATCACCTGCTATGATGAGTTGCCCTCAACGTCGCGGAGTTTGTACAAGGGTATACACAACTACCCCTAAAAAACCGAACTCAGCATTGCGTAAAGTTGCAAGGGTTAGACTTACAAACGGGTTTGAAGTAACCGCTTATATTCCCGGTATCGGTCATAACTTGCAAGAGCACTCTGTTGTAATGATTAGAGGCGGTAGGGTTAAAGACCTTCCCGGTGTTCGTTACCACATAATCAGAGGTACTTTGGATGCAGCAGGTGTTGCTAATAGAAACCAAGCCAGAAGTAAATATGGCGCAAAAAGAGCTAAAAAATAATAAAGGATAATAAAATATGTCAAGAAGAAGTAAACCACAAAAAAGAGTTCCATTGCCGGATCCAGTATATAAAAGTGTTGATGTATCAAGATTTATCAACAGACTTATGCGTCGCGGCAAGAAAAGCATAGCAGAGAAAATTTTCTATTCTACAATGGAAAAAATCCAAGAAAAAACAAAACAAGAACCAATAGAAGTTTTCGAAAAAGCTGTTAAAAACGTAACACCTTTGCTTGAAGTTAAAGCAAGAAGAATCGGTGGTTCTACATATCAAGTACCTTTAGAAGTTAAACCTGACAGAGGTATGGCTAAAGGAACTACTTGGTTAATTGATTACGCAAAAGCAAGAGGCGGAAAATCAATGGTAGAAAAACTTACTGCCGAAATTCTTGATGCGGCTAACAATACAGGCGCTTCAGTTAAGAAAAAAGAAGATACGCATAAAATGGCTGAAGCTAACAAAGCTTTTGCTCATTATAGATATTAATCTTTAAAAAAGTAATAAAAAAAGCGGGTTATAAAACCCGCTTTTTTAGTTTTTAGTTTTTTTTAAGCACAAAATGTGTCTTTTTGCATAAAAAGGACATCAATAACAAGTTTTTGATATTCATCAGCTTCATGATGGCTTATTTCGCCAGACTTGCGCATAATTTCAAGTTCTTTCAGCTGTTTTCTTGTTGATTCCGCTATGACTTTAATTTTTTCATGAGGAAATATTTCTTTCATCTAAAACTCCTTGCTTGGATTAAAAAACAATATAAAAATACTGTTTTTTTGATTTTGGGTAATTTCACGTTAACTAACTATAATTATAAAAAAACATTTCAAGTCTGACAATTGCTCTTTTGGACAAACTTTGTAAAAAATTGTTAAGCCATTTTTGCTTAATAAGTCAATTATTTACGCAGTATATACTTTATATATTTAAGAGAGAAAATCAGAGGAGATATAGTATGTATAATACTGATATTAATGGTGTTAATTTTAATGCAGGACGATATTATTCAAATTCTGTTCAAAATTCATCTACATCGCAGGATGCTTTATCTGTTTTTCTTAAAGGAAAGTTTTCTAATTCCGGAATGTCTGGAATGTCTGATATTTCAGGTCTGATGATGCAAATGTTTCAATATCAAATGATGATTAAAATGTTTGAAAAAATGGGCTATGATATGGGAGATTTGGGTGGAAAAAACCCTCCTAAGTCTGGCAATGCAGAAACTAATAAACCTTCGGCTGAGGATAAAACTTCAGGAAGTACTTCATCTACAACAACAGTAGATTCAAACGATATAAAAACTGCTAAAATTTATAAAGTCGCAGAAGGTGGAGAAAGCTTGCGCGAACTTGCGAAAAGAAAATTGGATATAACAGCAGAAGATAAAAATCTTACCAAAGATCAAGAAAAGTCTATTAAAGATGAAGAAATGAAACTTTATGGGTTAAATCCAAAGGATATCAAAGCAAAACTTGCCGGAAAAGAAGGTGCAGAGCTAGAAAAAGCTCTTGATACATTTAAAGTTGACGCTGGCAAAAAATTGCTTATGGATGGAAAAGTAAAATCTGCTGATTCTGAAACTCCGACATCGGGCTCTGATACTGAAGCTGCTGAACAAAAACTTTTAAAAGAAGGATTTCATGCTTCTAAAAACGGTAATTTTTTGAAAGTGAATAATAATGAACTTGAAATATCTGTGGCAGAAAAAAATTCTAAGGAAGAACTTGTTAGTAAATTTGTTTTAAATAAAGATACTAAAAAAGCTACTGTTGAAATTCCAGGAGACGAAGTTGAAAAGATTGAAACAAAAGTTGAAAAAGCCGGTAATTTTTCTATTAAATATAAAAGCAAAAAAACTGGAATAAAATATACAAGATATTTTGATACAAAAGGCAATCCGATACAAGAAAAAAGAGAAACCGGAAGTTTTTATACAGAAATAAATAGAGAAAAAGTTGCAAAAGAAAAATTTAAAATGGAACAATTGGATACCGGTAAAATTATTATCGGAAAAAATGATGAAGGAAAACTTTTAAGTGAGTTTCGTATAAGTGATGCCAAAGGACAAGGAAATAGAGTTACTTATATTAAGTATAAGGATGATGGAGTAACAAAAGACAAAGAATATAAAGGAAGTATACAAAAAATTGATGACGGACATAAAATTTCTTATACCAATGACAAGGGAAATTATGTTGATATTATTTTAGATGATAAATATGTCCCTCAAGAAAGAACAGAAAATCTTTATGGAAAAGGTAGAGATATGGATACAATACCTTTATATACTTCTAAAAATTTAGAAGGTGCTCCGCAATATACATTTGACTAATTTAACAAAACTACATCTCGTCTAGGCTAGTTTTAAAACGTCGAAAACTAAACGTTTCCGCCGTTTCTCACTTTTGCAAGGTCGGCTGCGAAAAAGTTTTGAAAAAAGCTTCCATAGCTTTTTTCAGTAATCTCTCTTGATAACAAAGTGTTTTTGTGACATATTCTTATCTGTAATAAAGTAAAAATTATTAAGATAGGAATAAAAACAATGGCAAGAAAGACACCTTTAAATTTAGTCCGCAATATCGGTATCGCAGCGCATATCGATGCGGGTAAAACAACTACAACAGAACGTATTTTGTATTACACAGGAAAAATCCACAAAATCGGAGAAGTTCATGACGGAAGTGCCGTTACAGACTGGATGGAACAAGAGCGTGAGCGTGGCATCACAATTACATCTGCTGCGGTTACAAGTTATTGGAAAAATCACCAAATCAACATTATCGATACTCCTGGTCACGTTGACTTTACAATCGAAGTTGAACGTTCTATGCGTGTATTGGATGGTGTTGTTGCTGTATTTTGTGCGGTAGGCGGGGTTCAGCCTCAGTCAGAAACAGTTTGGAGACAGGCTAACAAATACGGCGTACCAAGAATGGTATTCGTAAATAAAATGGACAGAACAGGTGCAAATTTCTTGCGCGTTGTTGATCAAATCCGTGACAGATTAAACGGAAATGCATTCGCTATTCAGCTTCCAATCGGTTCTGAAGAAAATCTCAAAGGTATTGTTGATATAATTGAACAAAAAGCTCATATCTACACAAATGATATCGGAACAGATATCAAAATCGAAGAAGTTCCTGCAGATATGTTGGATGAAGTTGCAACTCGTCGCGAAATGCTTATTGAAG
>JAEWLZ010000167.1 GCA_023457295.1 Cyanobacteria bacterium OH_PDB_112 | reverse complement strand
GTGGAGAATATCGCGGATTTGCCCCATCACGGCGATCATCGTTTCATCGGCAATATAGGTTTTGGATTGTTCAAACGGCGCGTCATACCGCAGCGCTTTTTCGAAAATGGGTTTCTGTTCTCCGGCGAAAAAGGCGAATATGGGGGTTAAATCGTCCGCGACGTCCAGAAAATCATCCAGCCGGTCAAACACAAAGCGGAAAAAATCGGCGGCGCGGGTATGCTGGCTGGTTTCGGCAAACAGCTTGCGCGCCTTCTCCAGCGCAGCGCTGCCCGGCAGTTTCGGTTGCAACTTATACTCCACGGAGAGCTTTTCGGACACAGCTCTTTGCTTTTTTTCGCACTGCCGCAAAAACTCCGCCTGCAACTGATCTTCGGTTTGTGGAATGCTGGGTGCTTGAAACAAGTCGCGCAGCACATCGCCCACGGCTTTGATCTGCTGGGGGGGCACCACCTCACGGTTTTCCACCACCAGCTTTTCCCGATACTCCGCGCGGGTCAAGTAGCGCACAATGTCCTGCGCTGAGGTGTCCATCAGGGTCAGGTTTTGCCCGTTCAGGCTCAGCAGCGCGCGCCCGTCGCGGAACAGCGCCGCCACCAGCCATTGCACATCCAGCTCCACAAAGCCGTAAGGGGCTTGGGCATACTTGTCCAGCAGGGTTTTGAGCGTCGTTTTCACATGCCGCGCCTGCCCCAATTGGAGCGTTTCGTGCACATCGTCCAACGCCTGCGCGTTCTGCCGTGGGATGTTGGCAAGGCCCAGCACCAGCTGATGCACATTTTGGAACAGATCCTCGATGTCTTTGAGGATCGGCTGGGTTTGCATGTATGGCAGCTTGAAGTAGCGCAGCGCCACCAGCCGCCCCAGCGCTTCGTTGATGCGCGAGGCGGGATCCTTGGCGGCAACGGTGATGCGGTCGCCGCCCACGTAGATGTCGGCGTCGCGCAGGGCTTCCTCCAAAAACGTGCGCACGCGCTGCTTTACCTGCATCAGCTCGTTTTCCTTGGCGGCTTTAATCGCCGCAAAGGTGACCGTCAGCTGCGCGCCGTTCTTTTGCAGATACTTGTTCAACCGCAGCGATTGCTGGATTTCCAGCCAGAATGCAGTGCTTTCCGGCAGGCGGAGGATCACGTTGTTTTCCTTACTGGAAAGCATCCTGAGGCTGTGCTCGTCCGCGCCGTCCCCGTAGGGGGTGATGATGCTCACGCCGATATCGTTGCCCTGATTGCCCTTGAAGTAGCGGCCATCCACAACCTGGTTGTAGCTGAAATTGTAGCGGGCGCTATAGCGGTATTTCTTGTCGGTCAGGATGTTCTCAAAAATCTCCGCCGACGTCGCGCCGATGATCTCGCCCATCTCGGTGCTTTCCTTCAAAATGGCGCGGTTGATGTTCTGCTCCTCGTTGGTCAGAAAGGAGTAAACCTCCCCGTTTTTCTGGATTAGCGTTTCGTGCTCCAAACGGCGCAGGCTATCCTCCACCTTCTTTTTGAGCGCCAGCCGATCCTCGTCAATGGTCGAAACCATCAGCGTGGTCAGGTTTTCGATGTTGCCCGTGATTTCTTTCACGTACTTGATCATGAACAGCACCTTGAGCACTTCCACATCAAAGCGCTCCAGCCGCTCGTTTTCCAGCGCGTGGGTGATTACGATGGCGTGCGTGTGGTCGATGAACTGCGCCAACGCGTTAAAGAAAAGGTTAAAGGGCACCAGCGTGCCTTCCTCGCCGTTCATCACCGCCATGGCGCTTTCCTTGAACAGCGCGAGCATCGAGCGCTCGCCCTCCGCCAGGTGCTTGCCGGACGCGCCGTTTTCGCGGATGGCAGTCAGCACATTGCCCAGCAGGTGAAACTGGTAGGGCACAAAGGGGTATACGGCGGCAAAATCCTCACGGCCTTTATACAGCTTCATTTCGGCGCTGTCCTTGAAGGTCAGCAGGTTTTTGAGGATGGCTTCCTTCTGGTCGTACAGCAGCGCGAGCGCCGCCGCTGCTGCCGGTGTTTTTTCCAGAATACGCTTGCGAATCACCTCATCCACATTGGCGGAGGACAGGGTGATGCGGGTATCAAACCGCCCCTGAATTTTTGAGAAGTCGTTGCGCTTGGCCTGCGTATCCTGTACGCCTTTGAGCGTTGAATCAATATCCTGCTGGCTGGTGACGATCACCCACGCCTTGCCCTGGCAGATGCGCCCCAAATCCTCGGTCACGGTTTGCAGGTTAAGCATCAGGCGGGTATCTTCGGCGATATACTGACCGATTTCATCCACCAGAAACACCACGTGATGGTTGTTGCCCTTGCGCTTGCAGTAATCCCGCACGAGGGTGGCAAACGCTTCGGTGGAGATGGTGTAGGTATCGCTTGCGTGCTCGCACCAGGTGCGCGCGGCCTGCTCGGTCATCATTTCTAGCTGTACAAGCGTTTCAACCAGAGAATCCTGTATAAAGTAAAAGTCCTCCCGCGCTTCCACCCATGGGCGGCGCTCCAGCGTGGCAAAGGATTCTTTGAAAGCATCATACCTG